>DATIUR010000119.1:0-10057 GCA_035466675.1 Anaeromyxobacteraceae bacterium
GGGGCCCAGTTCTGCCGGTTCGTGAAGAAGAACGAGATGTTCCGCTCGATCAAGGTCCTCTTCTGCTCGGGCGAGGACCGCGAGAAGGTGGCCCGGCTCGCGACCGAGTGCGGCGCCGACGGCTACATCCTCAAGGACGAGTTCCTGGGGAAGTGGATCGTCGACAACGCCAAGTGAGTCGCCGGCGGGACGGGGCCCCACGGGGGTGTCGTCCGAGCCGCGGAGCGCCGAGGGGAACGCCCCCCCCCCGCGGGGCCCGTGGGCTGCGCTTCCGTGATCCCCAACCGCGCACCGCCGTCTAGGGACAGTCGGCCGGGGACGTGACCGAGTTGCAGGCGCCCGGCGTCCCCTCGCCCTCCGCGCAGTCGAGGTTCCAGGCCTCGTCCGCTCCGAGCGGGAGGATCCTCTCCAGCGTGGCGCAGAGCGGCGCCACCCCCCCCGCTCCCAGCGTGGAGAGGATCTCGTCCCAGGGGGAGAAGAGCAGCAGCTCGGCCGGCCGTTCGTTCGCGATCCCCCCGAGCAGCGCGCTCGAGCCGCAGGCGTAGAGCGCGGTCCCGTCGGGCAGGGCGTGCCGTCCGTCCCAGGCGCCGCCCACCGCCAGCGCGTAGCCGCCGGTGCCGACCGGGCCCCCCGAGAGGAGCGAGAGGGTGCAGTCGGCCAGCGCGCCGCCGGCGGTCCTCTTGGCGAGCCGGTGGCCGCGGAGGTCCATCGTCCCCTCGCCCAGGTTCACGATCTCCGCGTACTCGCCCCCCGCCTCCGGCGTCTCCGCGTCGACGCGCACCTCGGTCACGACCGGCACGGCCGGCGGACCGGCGGGCGCACCGGTGGCGAAGGCGTGGACGAACGGGCGGAGCCGGCCCTCCGGATCGAGCACGGCCCGCCCGTCCGCGGAGCGGAGGCGGCTCGACACGACCAGCACGTGCGCGCTGCCGGGGGCGAGCGGCTGGCGGGGAGCGAGCAGGATCCGCCGCCCGCCCTCCGCCAGCGTCAGCTCGGCGGGGATGGCCGGGTCCGCGGAGACCGCCCCCTCCTCCGACTCGAGGGCCTCGACGAGGGCCCGAAGATCCTCCGCCCGCCCCAGCGCCACCCGGCGGCCGTCCGTCACGCCCTCCGGAGCGATCGCCCCGCTCAACGCCACCGCGAAGGTGGCCTCGGGCGGAACGGCCTCGCCGCCCGGCTCGGCCCCGACGATCCGCACCAGAGGTTCCATCTCCGGCATGCCGCAGGCGATCGCCGCGAGGAGGAGCCAGGCTCGCCTCATCGATCCCTCCCCGCGTAGAGCCCGCCGGTCAGGGCGTCGAGCTCGGCGGTGACCCGGTCGATCTCGATCTCCGCTTCCGCCCACGCGCGCGGCGTGGCGGGCGGGTCGAGGACGAGCGCCAGCCGGAGCCGCGCCCGCTCGAAGTAGAGGGCCGTGGCGCGCCGGACCGCCTCGTCCCGACGGCGGGCCCGGTCCGCGGCGGCCGCCAGCGCCGCCAGCTCGCCGGGAGGCGAGAGCAGCTCGCCCAGGTCCCAGGTGGCCCGGACGAGGATGGAGGATCCCGGCGCGAAGCGGGCGTAGTCCACCTCTCCCGATCCCTGGAGGCCGAGGGTGTGGGTGGTGCTCTCTCCGTACCGGTACTCCGCCGTGAGCCGCGGCAGGAGCGCCGCGGTGCGCCCCCGGCCCGGAAGCGACGTCGGATCGCCGGAGGCCTCCGCCCGTCGGGCCGCCGCCTGGACGTCGCCCGCCGTCGGCTCCCCGGCGGCGAGGCGCGCGAGCGCCCGCAGCGCGAGGTCCTCGGGTGCCGGCGCACCCTCCGCACGGGCCGGCGGGCCCGCCAGCGCCGCGGCGAGGAGCAGGGGGATCGCGTGCATGGCGCCGGCGAAAGCACGGATCGCGCCGAGCGCCCCGGGCCTCGTTCCCGGGTGTTGGCGGGTCCCCGCCCCCCCGCCCCGGGCGCGCCGACGACTTCGGGACCGCGCGCCGACCCCGGGTTGTCCGCGACCCGGTGGCGCCCGCCCGTCGCCCCTCGCGGCGCTCGCACCGCGGGTGTGGGGCCGAGGTGCGCCGCGCGTCCCGCGCCGACGGGGCCCCCCGGCCAGCCCAGCGTCGATCCAGGCGAAACCGGATGTGCGCCCCGGCTCACCTCGGCGCACGCGCCCGTGGGCCGCGGCCGGGCCCGGCGCTGGTTCCTCGCTTGCACGAGCTGCGCGGAGCCCGGAGGCACCGATGGACCGTAAGAAGATCCTCCTCGTCGACGACTCGAGCACCGTCCTGCTCATGGAGCGGATGATCCTCTCCAAGAGCGACTACGACGTCGTCACCGCCCGCGACGGCCAGGAGGGCGTCGAGAAGGCCCGCAGCGAGCTTCCCGACCTCATCCTCATGGACGTGGTCATGCCGCGGATGGACGGGTTCGAGGCGGTCCGGCAGCTCCGCCAGGAGGACGCCACGCGGACGATCCCGGTGATCATGGTGACCACGCGGGGCGAGTTGTCGAGCGTCGAGAACGGCTACGCCAGCGGCTGCAACGAGTACGTCACGAAGCCCATCAACGGCCTGGAGCTCCTCGCCAAGGTGCGGAGCTGCCTCGGGCAGTAGGTCGACCATGTCCGGCAAGCGCTCCCCTCCCCCGGCGGCCAAGCCCGTCGCCCCGCCCGACCTCGAGGCCGTGAACGTGCGGCTTCGCAAGCTCGTCACCTCGCTCCGCGGCGAGCAGGCGCGCCTCGAGGCGCGCGCCATGACGCCCGTGCCCGTCCGCCCGCCGGCCGAGCCGCCCGCCGGCGCCCCGAGCGCGGCCGAGCGCCGGCTGGCCGCCGAGCTCGAGTCCGCCCGCGAGCAGGCCCGCGAGGCGCAGGCCGAGCGCGATCGCCTCCAGGCCAGGCTCGACGAGGTGGAGGCCGAGCACCGGCGGATCTCGGACGAATACGTGGTGGTCCTCGAGCAGACCACCGACGTGGCCCGCCGCTACGTGGCGCTCGAGAGGATCCACGGCGGCGTGGGCCGGGACGACACGCTCGCCGCCATCCACGAGGTGGTGGTGAACCTGGTGGGCTCCGAGGAATACGGCCTGTACGAGCGGCGCGGCGACCGGCTGGAGCTCGTCCACTCCTTCGGGCTCGACCGCGAGCGCTGGGCCTCCCTGGAGGTCGGGAAGGGCGCGGTGGGCCGCGCCGCCCGGACCGGCGCCATCTACGTGGCCGGGCGCGAGGGCCAGCCGCCCGCGGAGGAGGCCGACCTCTCCGCGGTGGTGCCGCTGCGCGCGGGCGACGAGGTGCCCGCCGTCCTCGCCATCTTCCGCCTGCTCGGCCACAAGCCGGTCCTCGACGAGCAGGACCAGGCGGTCTTCGACCTGCTCGCGACGCACGCCGGCGTCGCCCTCCAGCTGCGCGCCCACGCGGGCCGGAACGGGATGGCGTGATGGGCGCCGCCGGCCGGACCGCCACCGCGACGAACGTGGATCCCCCCGGTCCCTATCCGGGGCCGGCGGGCCGCCTGCAGGTCTACCTGCACGCCGGGCAGCTCCACGCCGCGCCGGCCGCCGCCGCGGTCACCACCATCCTCGGGTCCTGCGTCTCGGTCTGCCTCTTCGATCCGGCCTCCGGCATCGGCGGGATGAACCACTTCCTGCTCCCCCACCACGTGGAGCGGGAGAAGTCGGCCCGCTTCGGGAGCGTGGCCATCCCCGATCTGGTCGAGGCCGTGGTCAGCGCGGGAGCCCGCCGCGCGGGCATCCGCGCCAAGGTGTTCGGCGGCGCGAGCGTCCTCCACGCGCTGCGCACCTCCCGGAACCTGGGCGAGGAGAACGCCCACCTGGCGCTGCGCCTCCTCGAGGCGGCGCACATCCCGGTGATCGAGATCGACGTGGGCGGACAGAAGGGCCGCAAGCTGATCTTCCACTCGGACGACGGCAGCGCCTGGATCCGCCGGCTGTGAGGACGGTATGGACGAGCTGAACATCGACCGCGAGGCGCTGCTCGCCACCTTCCTGGCGGAGGCCGAGGAGGTGCTCGGCCGGATGGAGGGATCGCTGGTCGCGCTCGAGGCGAACCCCTCCGACGGGCAGATCCTGCACGCGCTCTTCCGGGACGCGCACACGCTCAAGGGCGCCGCCTCCCTGGTGGAGTTCGACGCGGTGCGCGACCTGGCCCACGACCTCGAGAACGTGCTGGAGCGGCTCCGCGACCACTCGCTGGGGGTCAGCGACGTGCTCGTCACGCTCCTGCTCCAGTCCGTCGACGTGCTCCGGACCGCCGTGGCCGACGCCGCCACGGGCAAGTCCGAGCCCTCCGAGTCGGCCGCCTCCTTCCGGGCGCGGCTGGCGCAGGCCGCCTCGGGCAAGGCGGCCACCGCCCCGGCCGGACCGGTCACGGCCGAGCACGGCGCGGAGACGGCGCCGGCGTCGGCCGCGCGCCGATCGCTCCGGGTAGACGTGTCGAAGCTCGACCGCATGCTCGACCTCTCGGGCGAGATCGCGGTGGCGAGGGGCCGGCTCGGGGAGATGCTGGAGCGGCGCTCCGAGGTCACGGCCGAGGACGTCCTGACGGCGCACCGCGACGCGGACCGGCTCTACCTCGACCTCCAGGAGCTCATCATGATGGCCCGGATGGTCCCCATCGGGCCGGTCTTCCGGCAGCACGTCCGCACGGTGCGCGACGTGGCCGCCGTGCACGGCAAGCAGGTCCGGCTCGTCCTCGAGGGCGACGACGTCGAGGTGGACACCGCGGTGGTCGAGCGCATCCGCGACCCGATCGGCCACATGGTGCGGAACGCCGTGGACCACGGCATCGAGTCGCCCGCGGCGCGGCGCGCCGCCGGCAAGGATCCGGTGGGCCGCCTCCTGCTTCGCGCCTTCCACGACACCGGCAGCATGGTGATCCAGGTGATCGACGACGGCCAGGGCCTCGACCACCGGAGGATCGCCGAGCGGGCGGCGGCGATGGGGCTCGTCGCCGATCCGGCGCGGCTCGACCCCGAGGAGGTGGGCCGCCTGGTCTTCGAGCCGGGGCTCTCCACCTCCGAGGCGGTGACCGAGTTCTCCGGACGCGGCGTGGGCATGGACGTGGTGCGGCGGAACGTCGAGGGGCTCCGCGGCTCGGTGGCGGTGGAGAGCGTCGAGGGCCGCGGCACCACCATCACCATCCGGGTTCCCCTCACGCTCGCCATCATCCAGGGCTTCCGGGTCGGCGTCGCCGACGAGACCTACATCCTCCCCCTCGACGCGGTGGTGGAGTGCCTGGAGCTGCCGGCGGACGCCTCGCGCGAGGGTGCCCCCACCGGCGTCATCGACCTGCGCGGCAAGCCCCTCCCCTACCTGCGCCTGCGCGAGCACTTCGGCGTGGAGGGGCCCCGTCCCGAGCGCGAGAACGTGGTGGTGGTACAGCACGGGAGCTCGACCGCGGGCGTGGCCGTGGACGCCCTGCACGGCGAGAGCTCGACGGTGATCAAGCCGCTCGGCACCATGTTCAAGGGGATCCCGGGCGTGGCCGGCTCGTCCATCCTGGGGGACGGCCGGGTCGCTCTCATCCTCGACGTGGCCGGGCTCCTGCGGGAGACTCTGAAACGCGCCGCCGCCGCCGCGGCCTAGCGCGAGAGAGGAACGTCATGAACCAGAAGAACGAGGACGCGGACCGCCGCCAGTACCTCTCCTTCTCGCTGGCCGGCTCCGAGTACGGGGTCGGCATCCTGTCGGTGCGCGAGATCCTGCAGTACGAGGAGGTGACGCGCGTCCCCTCCACGCCCAGGTCGATCCGCGGCGTCATCAACCTCCGGGGACAGGTGGTCCCGGTGCTGGATCTCTCCGCCAAGTTCGGCCTGGGCGAGACCCAGCCGGCGCGCCTCACCTGCATCCTCATCGTCGAGGCGCACCTCGACGGGCAGGCGACCGTGGTGGGCATCCTGGCCGACGCGGTCCGCGAGGTGACCGAGCTCGGGCCGGCCGACGTCGAGCCGCCGCCGTCCTTCGGCACGCAGGTGAAGGTCGACTTCCTGCTCGGGATGGGCAAGGTGGGCAAGGGGTTCGTCCTCCTGCTCGACCTCGACCGCGTCATCTCGGCGGACGAGAAGGAGTTCGCGCAGGCGGTGAGGGATTCACCGCCGCCCGTCGCCGTCGCGGACGGATCCCCGGCGCCGCAGCCGCCGGCCGAGGCGTCGCCCGCCTAGCCCCGCCCGCCCGGAGGCTCCAGCTTGCCCGCCGCCGCCCAGAACGCGACCGCTCCGTCCTCCACCGCGTCGGTCTCCGACCGCGACTTCACGCGGTTCCAGGGGCTCATCCACCGCGAGGCGGGCATCTGGCTCTCGCCCATCAAGAAGGCGCTGCTGGTGGGGCGGCTGGCGAAGCGGCTGCGCGCCCTCGGCCTCTCCAGCTACGGCGAGTACTTCGAGGTCGTGACGGCGGACGAGGCGGAGCGGGTGCGGATGCTCGACTGCATCTCCACCAACGAGACGCACTTCTTCCGGGAGCCGCGCCACTTCGAGCTGCTCTCGGAGCGTCTCTTCCCGGCCTGGGCCACCGAGGCGGAGGCGGGGCGGCGCGCGCGGCGGGTGCGGGTGTGGAGCGCCGCCTGTTCGACCGGGGAGGAGCCGTACTCCATCGCCATGTCGCTCCTGGCGGCATTCCCCTCCGGATGGGAGCTCGAGATCCTGGCCACGGACATCTCCACGCGCGTGCTCGAGCGCGCCCGGGAGGCGGTCTGGCCCATCGAGAAGGCGCGCCAGATCCCCGAGGCGCACCGCAAGGCCTTCATGCTGCGGGGCTTCGGGCCGCAGGAGGGGCTCATGAAGGCCGGGCCCGAGATCCGGGCCATCGTGCGCTTCGCCCGGCTGAACCTGGTCGGCGACGAGTGGCCCACCCCCGGCTCCTTCGACCTGCTCTTCTGCCGCAACGTCCTCATCTACTTCGACCGCGCCACCAAGGAGCGCGTGGTGGATCGGCTGCTCGACCGCCTCGCTCCCGGTGGCCACCTCTTCCTCGGCCACGCCGAGAGCCTCGGCGGGTTCACCACGCGCGCCCGCGCGGTGATGCCGACCGTCTACGTGCCCGCCAAACCGGCCCAGTCGGCCTGACGGAGCCTCGCTTGGGATCCCGGGTTCTCGTGGTGGACGACTCGGCCGTGGTGCGGCAGGCGATGGGACAGATCCTCGGCGCGGCGGGGATGACCGTCGCCACGGCTTCCGACCCCATCATCGCCCTCGGCAAGATGAGGAAGGAGCGCCCGGACGCCATCGTCCTCGACATCGAGATGCCGCGGATGGACGGGCTCACCTTCCTCCAGCAGGTGATGGCGGAGGACCCCGTCCCGGTGGTGGTCTGCTCCGGGCTGGCCGGACGCGGCACCGAGATCGCGCTCCACGCCCTGGAGAACGGCGCGGTCGACATCGTGGAGAAGCCGCGCCTCGGCGTGAAGGGCTTCCTGGAGGGCTCGGCCGCCCGCATCGTCGAGGTGGTCCGGGCCGCGCTCCAGGCCCGGGTCCGCCCGCGCCGGCCCCGCCGTCCCATCCCCTCCCTCCCCGCCCTCACGCCGCTCCCCGCCACTCGCCCGGTCATCCGGTACACCACGCACCGGGTGGTGGTGGTGGGGGCGTCCACCGGGGGCACCGAGGCGCTGCGCCTCATCCTCGAGGCCATGCCGCCCGACGCCCCCGGCATCGCCATCGTCCAGCACATGCCCGAGGTGTTCACCGCCCAGTTCGCCCGCAGGCTCGACGAGAGCTGCCGGATCGAGGTGAAGGAGGCGGTGCAGGGCGACCGGATCGCGCCGGGGCGGGCGCTCATCGCCCCCGGGAACCACCACCTGGCGGTGCGCCGCAGCGGCGCCCACTACTTCGCCGAGATCCACGACGGCCCCCCCGTCAACCGGCACCGGCCCAGCGTGGACGTCCTGTTCCGGTCGGCCGCGGAGGCGGCCGGGCCCAACGCGGTCGGGATCATCCTGACCGGGATGGGCGGCGACGGGGCGGAGGGGCTCCTCCAGATGAAGCGGGCCGGGGCCCGCACCGTGGCCCAGGACGAGGCGACCTGCGTCGTCTTCGGGATGCCCAAGGAGGCGATCGGGCTCGGGGCGGTGGACGAGGTGCTCCCCCTCGAGCGCATCCCCCAGGCGCTCCTGAGATGGGCGGAGCGGGAGCTCGGGGGAGCCGCCAACCTGCCCACCTGAAGGGTGTCCCCCCGAGGCGGCGGAGCCGGTTGCCCAGGCGCCCGATCCCGAGGTTCAATCGGCGCGGTACGGACGGATGAGCGACGCAGCGGACACGGAGAAGCGAGGGCACGCCAGCCTCGGGAGCGACGGCCGCTCGAGCCCGCTCGTCCAGCTCCTCGAGAACGTGCACCTGGCGGCGGTGGCGCTCGACCCCCGCGGGACGGTGACGTTCTGCAACCGGTACCTGGCCGGACTCCTCGGCGTGTCCCCGGCGGAGGCCGTGGGCGCCGACTGGTGGGAGAGGTTCACTCCCGCGGACGTGCGCGGGGAGCTGCGGGCCGTCTTCGACGAGGCCGTCCGCCGGCGGGCGATCCCGCCCCGGTTCGAGAACGAGATCCTCGCGGCCGGCTCGACCCGGCGCACCGTCCGCTGGACCAACACCATGCTCCTCGACGCGGAGGGGAACCTCACCGGGACCGCCTCCCTGGGCGAGGACGTCACCGAGCGGCGCGCGTCGGAGCAGGCGCGGCGGCTGGCCGAGGCGGCCATCGAGTCCTCCGGGACGGCCATGGCCATGGCCGACGTCGGCGGCCGGGTCACCTACGCGAACCCCGCCTTTCTGCGGCTGTGGGGCATCGAGCGGCAGGAGGAGGCCCTCGGCCGGAACGTCCTGAGCTTCTGGGTCGATCCGGAAGCGGCCGCCGCCGCCGCGCGCGCGATCGTCGAGACGGGATCCTGGGCCGGGGAGCTGGTGGGACACCGGGCCGACGGCCGCGAGATGACGGTGCGCGTCTCCTCGAGCCGGTTCGTCGACGGCGACAGCGGGGAAGCCCGCATGATCGCCACCTTCGACGACCTGACCGAGCTGCACCACGCCCGGGCGAAGCTCGAGCGAGCCCGCCACCTCGCCGGGCTGGGGTACTGGTCGGTCGATCTGGCGAGCGGCCACGCCGCCTGGGAGGACGAGACCTTCCGCATCTTCGGCGTCGACCGGAACCGGTTCCGCGCCTCGCAGGAGTCGTTCCTGACGCTGGTCCACCCCGCCGACCGGCCGGCGATCCTGGCCGGCTTCTCGCGGCTGGTGGAGTCGTCCGAGCCCGTGCGCCTGGACTTCCGCGTGCCGCTGCCCGGCGGCGAGGAGCGCGTGTTGCACTCGGAGGCGCACCTCACCCGGGACAGCTCCGGCCGGCCCGCCGAGATGCTGGGCGTGGTGATGGACGTCACCGCCCGGGTCCGCCTCGAGGAGCAGCTCCGGCAGGCGCAGAAGATGGAGGCGGTGGGTGCCCTCGCCGGCGGCATCGCCCACGACTTCAACAACTTCCTCACCGTGATCCTGAGCCTGACCGGGCTCGCCGTGGAGGCGCTGGGGCCGGACCACCCCGCCGGTGCCGACCTGAAGGATGTCCTCGCCACCGCGGAGCGGGCCGCCGGCCTCACCCGCCAGATCCTGGCCTTCGCGCGGCGGCAGCCGTCCGCCGCGGTCGAGGCCGACCTCGGGGAGGTCGCGACGGGCGCGGGGCGCATGATCGAGCGGCTCATCGGCGAGCACATCGCGGTCCGGCTCTCCCTCGCCCCGGAGCTGCCGGCCGTCCTCCTCGATCCCCGGCTCCTCGAGCAGGTGCTGCTCAACCTGTCGGTGAACGCGCGCGACGCGATGCCCTCGGGGGGAACGCTCCGGATCACGACGCGCGCGGTGCCGGGCGACGAGCCGGGCCGCGGCAGGGTGGAGCTGGCGGTGAGCGACGACGGGCTGGGCATGGACGAGGCCACCCGGCAGCGCGCCTTCGACCCGTTCTTCACCACGAAGCCGCCCGGACGCGGCACCGGGCTCGGGCTCTCCGTCGTGCACGGCATCGTCACCCAGTGCGGCGGCACGGTGCGGCTCGACTCGGCGCCGGGCCGGGGGACGACCGTCACCCTGTCGTTCCCGGCCTGCGCC
>DATIUR010000120.1:0-6065 GCA_035466675.1 Anaeromyxobacteraceae bacterium
AGCTGGGCCACGAGTTCCTGGTGGCGGGGATCTTCGGGCTCCTCACCTACATCGCCGTGGACGGGATCGGGGCGGCCATGGAGGTGGACCCCGCCAAGATGGAGAGCCTGCACCGCGCCAGCGCGGCGAGCTTCCTCTACCTGGAGGTGCTCGACGCCAGCTTCAGCTTCGACGGCGTGATCGGCGCCTTCGCCCTCACCAACAACCTGTTCATCATCGCCATCGGCCTCGGCATCGGCGCGATGTTCGTGCGCAGCCTCACCGTGATGCTGGTGGAGGAGGGCACCCTCGCCTCCTACCGCTACCTGGAGCACGGCGCCTTCTACGCCATCGGCGCGCTGGCCTTCCTCATGTTCCTCGGCACGGTGATGCACGTGCCGGAGGCATTCACCGGGTTCATCGGCGCCGGCTTCATCGGCGTCGCGCTCTGGTCGTCCATCCGCTACAACCGGGCCCAGCGGCAGCCGCCGGGCCGGATGCCGGGCTGACGGGCGTCACTTCGGCACGGGCTCGACGCCGGCCGACGGTCCCGGGGCCTCCGCCTCGGCGGCCGGAGACGCCTCGCGCGCCGGCTTCCAGAACCGGCTCCGCAGGTCGTCGAGCAGCGAGTAGACGACCGGAACGACGCCGAGGGTGAGCGCCGTCGAGGTGACGAGGCCCCCGATGATGGCGACCGCCATGGGCACGCGCGACTCGGCCCCGTCGCCGCGCGCCAGCGCCACCGGGATCATGCCCGCGATCATGGCGACCGAGGTCATGAGGATGGGGCGCAGGCGGACCGGGCCGGCCTCGAGGAGCGCCTCGCGGGTGGACTTGCCCGCCGCGCGCAGCTGGTTCGTGAACTCCACCAGCAGGATGCCGTTCTTGGTGACGAGCCCCATCAGCATGATGAAGCCGATCATCGCGATCATCGACATGTACTGGCCGGCGAGGAGGAGCCCGCCGATGCCCCCCACCACCGCCAGGGGCAGGGACATCATGATGGTGAACGGGTGCACCAGGCTCTCGAACTGCGCGGCCAGCACGATGTAGACGAGGACCACGCCCAAAAGCAGGGCCAGGCCGAACTCGCGCTTCGATCGGTCCAGCTCCCGCCCCTGCCCCTCGTAGTCGTGGCCGACCGACGCGGGCAGCGCCTTCCCGGTGAACTCGTTCAGGTAGTCCTGCGCCGACCCGAGGCTGTAGTCCTTCAGGTCGGCGAGCAGCGTCACCTGCCTGAGGAGCGCCTGCCGGTCGATCTGGGAGGGCCCCACCGAGGGCTGGACGTCCGCGATGGCGCGCAGCTCCACCAGCTGCCCGGTCGGCGCCCGCACCGGGACCGACCCGAGCGCGGCCGGGTCGGCCAGCAGGCCGGGCGGGAGACGGACCTTCACGTCGTAGGTGTCCCCGCCCTCGCGGAAGTCGGCCACCTTGTCGCCGCCCATGAGCGCCCGCAGGCTCTGGCCGAGGGAGGCGGCGGGGATCCCCAGCGCGGCGGCGCGCTCGCGATCGACCCGGACGTCGAGCTGCGGCTTGCCGGTCCGCCAGGTGGTGTCCACGTCCACGAAGCCCGGGTTCGCCAGCATGTGCTGGCGCGTCTTCTCCACCGCGGCGAGGAGCTCGTCGAAGTCGGCGGCGCGGAGGTTGAGCTGGATCAGCTGGGCCCGGTTCCCGCCGCCCGCCATCGGGTTGTAGTCCTGCACGGCGAGCACGGCGGAGGGGCTCACCCGGAGGGTCCGGCGCAGGTGGTCCTTGAGCTCCCCCTGCCCGTAGGCACGCTCGGCGATGGAGACGAGGTCGATGGTGACGCTCCCCCGGTTCACCTCGTCGAGCCCGCCGCCGCCCGCCACGGCGAAGGCCTCGCGCACGCCGGGCACCTGCTGGATCTGCCGCGCCAGGTCGTCGAGCTGGGCGCGCGTCTCCTCGAGGGTGGTGCCGGCGGGGAGATCCAGCGTCACCTTCACCTGGCCCATGTCCTGCTGCGGCAGGAACGTGAACTGGAGGAGCCTGCCGAGCAGGACGGTCAGGACGAAGATCCCCACCGCGCCCAGCACCGTCTGCAGACGGTGGCCGAGCACCCAGGCGAGCGCCCTCCGGTAGGCCGCCTCGACGCCGGCGAGCACGCGCTCGATGGCCGCGAAGACGCGGCCATGGGCCTGGTGCTCGCGCAGCACGCGCGCGGAGAGCATGGGGGTGAGGGTCATCGAGACGAGGTACGAGATGAGGACCGCCACGGCCACGGTGACGCCGAACTGGTAGAAGAACCGGCCGACCATCCCCTCCATGAAGCCCACGGGCACGAACACGGCCACGACCGCGAGCGTCACCGCCAGCACCGCCAGCGCGATCTGGCTCGTGCCCTTGCGGGCCGCCTCCCAGGGCGACTCGCCCTCCTCGACGTGGCGCACGATGTTCTCGATCACGACGATGGCGTCGTCGATGAGGAGCCCGATCGAGAGCGTCAGCGCCAGCATGGTGAGGATGTTGAAGGTGAAGCCCAGCGCGCGCATCGCCGCGAACGTGCCGACGATGGCGGTGGGCAGCGCGACCGCGGCCACCAGCGTCGAGCGCCAGTTGCGCAGGAAGAGCAGCACCACCAGCACCGCCAGGATGCCGCCCAGGATCATGTCCTCCTGCACGCGCCCGATCGACGCGCGGATGAACCGGGCCCCGTCCACCACCACCGCGATGCGGCCTCCCTGCGGGAGGGTGGATCCGATCGACCCGAGCCGCGCCTTCACCCGCTCCGCCACCTCGACGGTGTTCGCGTCCGACTGCTTGCGGACGAGCAGGCCGATGGCGGTCTCGGATCCGAGCTGCGCGGACGAGCGGGCCTCGGCCGGCCCGTCCAGGACCTGCGCCACCTGGCCGAGCCGCACCGGCGTGCCGCCCGGGCTCGCCACCACCACGGCGCGCAGCTCGTCCACCGAGTGCGCCTCGGCGGCGAGCTTGACCGTGCGCTCCATCCCGGGCTCGAGCGTCCGCCCGCCCGGGACGTCCACGCTCTGCGCCCGCACGGCCATGACCACGTCCCCCGGGGCGAGGCCGTATCCCTTGAGCGCCTGGGGCTCGAGCACGATGGTGATCTCGCGCTTCCGGCCGCCGATCACCTCGACGGCGCCCACGCCCCGGATCTGCTGCAGGGCGGGCTTCACCTGGTCCTCGGCGATCTTGGTGAGCCTCTCGATCGGGACCGGCGCGCTCATGGCCAGGGTGACCACGGGGATGGCCTGGAGATCGACCTTCTCCACCACCGGCGTCTGGATCTCGCGGGGCAGCTTCGAGAGCGTCGCCTGCACGCGATCGCGGACGTCCTGCGCGGCGGTGTCGATGTCGCGCTCGAGCTCGAAGCGGACCACGATCTGCGAGACGTTCTCCACGTTGATGGACCGGACCGAGTCGAGCCCGGGGAGGGTGTTGAGCGCCTCCTCGAGCGGCTTCGAGACGTTTCGCTCGATGGCCTCCGGGTCCGCCCCGGGGAGCACGGTCAGCACCGTCACGACCGGGATGTCGACCTTCGGGAACTGGTCCACGCCGATCTTCGGGAAGGCGACCACGCCGAAGACGATCACGACGAGCGTCAGCATCCCCGTGAAGACCGGGCGCGAGATGAAGGTGCGGATGGGGCTCACGTTCCGTTCCTCCCGGGCGAGCCGCCCGGTTCAGTCCTTCAGGGGGACGACGGCGTCGCCGGCCGAGAGCGAGCCGGGGTCGCGGATCACCTCGGCCCCGGCGTCGAGGCCGGACTCGACCGAGACCGTGCCCGGCGTGACCTGCGCGACCTTCACCTCGCGCCGCTCGGCCTTGCCGTCCGCCACCACGAGGACGAAGCTCGCGCTCCCCTCCGTCCGCACCGCCGAGGCCGGGACGAAGAGCCCCTCCCGGTCCGCGAACGTCCCGAAGTCCACGTTCACGAGCGAGCCGGGCCGCAGCGCCGGGCCGCCCTTGGCCACGTCGGCGAGCACCTCGATGGTCCGGTTGGCCGGGTCGATCACCGCCCCCTTGACCCGGACCACCGCCTCGAACCTCTCGTCGCCGGGGGTGGTCGTGCCCTGGACGCGCTGCCCCTCCTTCACGAACGACGCGATCACCTCCGGCACGGCCAGGCGCGCCTCCAGGTGGTCCACGTCGGTGAGCGCCAGGATGGGGGTGACCGGCATGAGCGTGACGGTGTCCCCGGCGTTCCGGTAGCGGGCGGTCACCACGCCGCCGAACGGCGCGGTGATGGTGGCGTCGGCCACCAGCTGCTCGGCCATGCGCAGCGCGGCGCGCGCCTGGTCGAGCTGGGCGGCGGCGATCTCCCGGCCGGTCTGGACCTTGTCGAAGGTCGCCCGGGCCAGGCCGTCCTGCGCCACCAGCTCCTGGGCGCGCACCAGCTCGCGCTCCGCCTCGGCCAGGTTCGCCTTCGCGAGCCGCTCGGCGGCCCGCGCGTTGTCGAGGGCGATCCGGGCGTTGGTCGCGTCCATCTCCACGAGCGCGGCACCCGCGCGCACCCGGTCGCCCACCTGGACGCGGATGCGCCGGATCTGCCCGGTCGCCTTGGCGGCCAGGGTGGCCTCCTCCCGGGCGCGGACGGTGCCGGTGGCCCGTGCCAGCCCGGTCTCCAGCCGGGTCGCCGGCCGCGACACGCGCACGGCACGGGGTGCGGCGCTGGCCGGGGGGAGGGATGCCTTGTCCCCCCGCGCCGAGCACGCCGCGAGGGCGGCCGCCAGGGCGGCGAGGAGGACGGGGGCGATGCGATTCATGGCGTTGCTCCGCGCCGGGCAGTGGATGATGCGCCGCGGCGTGATGGGTTCGGAGGAGCGATCGCGGCCCTTTAGCACGCGGGAGCGGGTCGTACAAGCGGGGCCCGGCGGGTCGGGGGCGCCCCCGGCGGCCGGCGGACCCACGCCCCTTGGCGGGAGAGCGCCTCGACCACCCCGCGTCGTTCCGCCGCAAGTGCGGGTTTGCTCCGGGTGTGGCCCGAGGTCCGGTTCCTGCAGCGGACTCCCGCCATGGCCCGCGTGACGACCATCCCGTACCTGAACCGCGAGATCGTCCAGATCGACTTCAACGGCTGCACCCCCGGTACCTACGGGCCGGTCATCCAGGAGGCCTTGGGCGCCCTCTCCGGCCGGCCGCCCAGGACGGTGCTGGCCCTCACCCTGCTCCAGAACGTCCGGTTCGACCCCAACACCGCCATCGAGATGGAGCGGTTCGCGCGGCAGGCCCAGCCCTACCTCAAGGCCAACGCGCTCGTGGGGATCGAGGGCCTGAAGAAGGTCGTCTTCCTGGGCATCAAGCCGCTGTATCGCACGCCGGTCGAGCTGTTCGACGTGGTGGACGCGGCGAAGCAGTGGCTCGCGGAGCGCTGACCGTCGTGGTAGGGTCCCGCCTCCTTTGCCGGAGGCACCATGACCCGGATCTCCGCCGTCCTCCTCGCCGCCACCTGCCTCGCCCCCCCCGCCGCGCTCGCCGCCGAGCCGGCCGGCCCGAGCGCCACGCTGGCTGCCCTGATGATGCCGCGCGAGGCCTGGTCGGCGGGGGTCGACCAGATCGCCAAGGGCGTGCAGCAGGGCCTCGAGTCGCCCCACCCCGGCGCGAAGGTCCAGTACCCGTCCGACTTCGCCGCGCGCGTGCGGGCGGAGGTGGAGGCCTCCCTCCCCTACGACACGCTCCTCGCCATGCACGCGAAGGAGATCGCCGCGACCTTCACCGAGGCGGAGATCGCGCAGCTCGTCGAGTTCCAGCGCTCGCCGCTGGGGCAGAAGGCGCGCACCGCGATGCCCGCCATGCAGCAGCGGGTGGCGACCCAGGTGCAGGCGCACGTCGACGGCAAGATGCCGGGCATCCTGGACCGGCTCTCCAAGCTCGCCAAGTTCCCCGAGGGCGCGAAGAAGCCCACCTCGCACGCGATGCCGCCGGCGCCGGCCAAGGCGCCCGCGCCGGCCAAGGCCCCCGCGCCGGCCCAGGCCCCGGCGCCGGCCAAGGCTGCCGCGCCGGCCCAGGCCCCCGCGGCGGCCACCCCGGCCACGCCGGCGAAGTAGCGCCCGCTCCGCACCACGGGCGGGAGGCCCCAAGGGGTCCGGCGACCGCCGATCGCTTCC
>DATIUR010000121.1:0-18669 GCA_035466675.1 Anaeromyxobacteraceae bacterium
AGCGCGAGGAGCGACGCCGACACGGGCGGCGTCCCCACCGGCGAGAGCAGGGCGCGGAGGGCGCGCCGGGCCGCGATCTCGCCCCTAGCCCACATTGAACATGTGCGCGCTCCCCTCCATGACGAGGTTCACGCCCCAGAAGCTGACGAGGACGGTCACGATGGCCAGGACCAGCACCCAGGCCAGCCTCCGGCCCCGCCACCCCAGCGTGGTGCGCAGGTGGAGCGCCAGGCCGTAGACCAGCCAGGAGAGGAGCGACCAGGTCTCCACCGGATCCCACGACCAGTAGGAGCCCCACAGGTCCTTCGCCCAGATGGAGCCCGCCGCGATCATGATCCCGTCGGTCACGAAGCCGAACGCGGTCGCCCGGAACATGAGCTCGTCCAGCCTGGCCAGGTCCTCCTTCGGCGGGGGGCTCCGCCCCCGGCGCGTCCGTGCCAGGGTGACGATGCCGGCCCCGCAGGCGACGGTGTAGGCGCCGTAGGCGAGCCAGGCGAAGAAGACGTGGATGTAGAGCCAGAAGGAGTCGAGCGAGGCGACGAGCGGGCTCGCCTCCTGGCGGGAGAGGGCGCCGCCCCCGAGGACGAGCAGCGCGAAGGGCAGCGCGGCCGCCGCCACGAGCGGGTGGCGCCCCCGCCATCCCGCCCAGGCCGCCATCGCCCCGATGAACCAGGCCCCCACCAGCGCATTCTCGAAGTTGCCGATGACGGGGACATGGCCGGTCTCGATCCAGCGCCAGCCCACGAGCACGGTGTGGAGGGCGAGCCCGAGCAGCAGGGCCCGGAAGGCCCAGCGCCCGATCCGCCGGGCGGCGAAGACCTGCCCCGCGATCTGGCCGCCCACCGCCAGCGCGTAGATCACCGCCGTGGCCCAGAAGATCGCCGCGAACGCCACCGTCATGACGCGCCCCCCGATCCGGCCCCCGACCGCGGGCCGGAGACGAGATCCCGGATCGCCTCCAGCTCCTCCCGGAAGCGGGCCGGGGTGAACTCCCCGCGTCCGCCCAGCCGCAGCCGGCCGCCGTCCCAGGCGACGACCACCTCGCGCCGGGCCCAGACCATCCGCCAGGCGATGCCGACCACCGCCAGGAGGAAGCCCGCCACCAGCACGCCTCCGCCGCGCTCGGAGACGAGCCGCAGGCCGGCCCAGTAGCGGACCTCCTGGAGCACCAGGCGACGGCCGTCCGCCTCGGCCGCCTGGCCGGGCCGCAAGGTCCCCTCGAAGACGTCGCGGTCCCGGGAGACGAGCCGGAGCCGCACCCCCGCGGTCGGCAGACCGGCGCGCTCCGGGAAGCCCGAGCCCATGGCGGCGGGCTCGACCACCGCCTCGAGATCCGCGGCCGGCCCGAGCTTCACCCGGGTGGGCAGGCCGCCCGGCGCCGCGACCAGGACCGCCACCCGATCGAGCGTGTAGCCCTGCCCGTCCACGAGCCAGAGGACCGGCGCGATCCCGGCCCGCTCGACCAGCACCGAGAGGTGGCCCCAGGCGGCCGGGTGGTTCACCCGCGCCGTTTGCGGCGGGGCGCCCGGGGCGTCGAGCCGGAGCGCGGCCGAGAGGTGGACGGGCCTGCCCTCCTCGAGCCGGACGTCCACCCGGTCGACCGCGATCCGGACCGGCGGCGGCGGGCCCAGCGGCGCCCGGCGGACGACCCCTCCCGATCCCGAGTCGACGGCCTGCCCCTCGGCGGCGAGCACGGTCACCACGTCGCGGGTGAGGTAGAGGAGGAGACCGCCCGCGCACAGGACGAAGAAGCTCAGGTGGAAGACCGGGAAGCCGAGCAGGGCCAGCCGGTGCTTCACGCCCCACAGGGCCCGCTCTCCGGCGGGCGCGGTCCGGTAGCCGAGCCCGTCCAGGATCTGGCGGGCCCGGGCGCCGGCGTCGCCCTCCGGCAGCGCGCCCTCCAGGGCGCCGGGACCGAGGAGCGCGTCGCGCTGGGCGGCGGTGGGCGGAGCGAAGCGGACCCGGCGGAGCGTCGTCCCCATGCGGTCGGCCAGCACGGCGGCGAGGTTCAGGAAGAAGAGCCCCAGGACCGCCAGGAAGGGCGGGCTGGTGGCCGCGTTCCCGAGCCCCAGCGTCACGAGCAGGAAGCGGGCGGCCGGCCCGCTCGCGACCGCGCGGGCGAAGCGCTCCGGGTCGCCGGCGGCCTGCGGCAGCGCCACGCTCAGCAGGAGGAGCAGGGCCAGGGCCGAGAGCAGCACGGCCGTGGTGCGCAGCGAGACGGCCGCTTCCCGGAGCCGCCTCACCGGGCGCCTCCCTCCCCGTCTCCCGGGATCTCGACCGTCCACCCCGCCACGCGCCAGCCCGCGCCGCCCCGGCGCATCGCGGTGCGGGTGGCCACGACGTCGGAGCGGATCTCCTCGCGTCCGGCGGCCACGGTCCGGGTCACCCAGAACTCGCGGGCGCGCACCTCCGCCACCTCCGCCCCGGCCGCCCGCACCTCCAGCGCCTCGAGCCTGACCAGCCGCGGCTCCTCGACCCGCCCGGCGTGGCGCGCGAAGGCGACCTCGGCCAGGAGCTCCGCCACCACCGCCTCGTCGGCGTCGAGCCGCTCGGCGAAGCGCGGATCCCCGCCGCTGCCGTGCAGGTGGGCCGACAGGGCGGCGAAGCGCCGGGCGGCCTCGACCGCGCCCTCCCGGGCCGCGCCGTCGAGCCAGGCGCCGGCCGGGCCCTCGCGCCGCGCGGCGGCCAGGGCGGACCAGGCGAGCAGCGAGAGCCCGACGGCCAGCACGGCCGCGGCCGCCCTCACCGCCCCCTCCGGGCCGCGATCGGCCAGAGCAGCGCCCCGAGCGCCGCGAGCGCCATGCCCGCCAGCGCCGGCGTCCGGTAGCTCCGCCGCGCCACGTCGATCTCCGACCACATCCGGAGTCCGGCGAACCCCACCGACCAGCCGCCGTCGAGCGCGGCGGCGTGGCCGGGGGAGAGGATCCCCTTGCCCAGGAGCTGCCCCTCGCGCCGCACCTCCAGGGCCAGGACCGGATGTCCCTTCATGCGCTCGTCCAGACCGTCGAGCCCGATCACGGCGTCGACGGCCAGCCGGTGCGCCTCGACCACGAGCTGCTGCTCGAAGGAGACGCCCGTCGCCCCCTCCCGCCGCGAGGTGAATGGCACCGTCCGGTCGAAGACCACCGCCCCGTCCTTCTCGATCACGAGGCGAGGGGCGAAGCCGAAGGCGCCCTGGTGGAGCACGAGGGGCCCGGCCACCGCCCCCCGGCCCGATCGGATCACCACCTCCGCCTCGGGAGCGCCGATGCCGAGCGTCTCGAGCGCGCTCTCGGCCACGAAGCCGCCCGCCGGGGCCGGCACGATCTCCACCCGGGCGAGCCGCAGCGTGCCGGCGAGATCGTCCAGGCGCGCGGCCGGTCCGGCGGTGAAGCCCTGCAGATGCGTCCCGCGGGCGAGCGGGAGCGCGTCTCCCTCGGTCAGGACGGCGAACCCCTGGAAGCCGAGCAGCCAGTTGGCGAGCCCGGCCGCCGCGACCGCCAGGACCCCGGCCAGGAGGAGCGACTCTCCCGCCGCCGCCAGACGCCCCTCCCGCCGGCGCACCAGGCGCGTCGCGGCGAGCGCGAGCGCGACCGACGCCAGCACCCCGGCCGCGGCTCCGAGCCCCGCCAGCAGCCCGGGTCGCGGCGCGAGCGCGCCGGCCCGGGTCGCGGCCAGGATGCCCGCGAAGCCGAGCGCGACCGCGAGGAGGGCGAGGCGGGCGCCGCGGACCATCCGCGTAGCCTAGCGCGGCCTCCCGCCCCCGCCTAATAGGTCAGCGGGCGCTTCAGCGTCGTCGCCGGCTTGGAGGTGCCCGAGTGCTGCTGGCAGCCGGACCAGGTGTCGGCCGCGCCGAGCGTGTAGCAGGTGCCCGAGCCGGAGTCCCAGCTGGCGTTGCCGGGCACGTAGTACCGCAGGCCGCCGCCGTTCATGAACCGGTAGGCGTTGCGGGTGCCGGAGCCGCCGCTCGCTCCGGTGGCGAAGACCTGGCTCGTCCCGTGGATCCAGCCGAAGCCGTTGGTGTCGCCGGTCCCGGCCCCGTTCCCGCGGGCGCCGCCGTGGCAGTTCAGGCAGGCGATCCCGAAGATGGTCCCGTAGCCCTTGGTCGCGGCGGTGATGCGCGCGCTTCCCGTCTGGCCGGCCGTGTCCTGGAAATCGCTCCCGTTGCCGTTCGTGTGGCCCTCGGTGTAGCTCCCGGAGGGGTGGCACCGGAAGCAGTTGTAGGTGCCGCCCGCGTACGATCCGGTCGTCGCCCCGCCGCTCGCGTCCTTGAGCAGGTACTCCGAGTTCGAGCCGTGGGCGTTGCCCGCCGTCGTGTTGGCGCCGTCGCTGGTGTGGCAGTCGGCGCAGCCCATCACCGAGGCGTCGTTCCAGTTGGGCCGCCCGCTCTCGTCGGTCCCGCGCTGGACGAAGCGGCTCGCGCTGTAGATGGTCGAGTAGCCGTTCGGGTTCGACGGCCAGGCCGCGGCGGTGGTGTAGTTCACGTACTTCGAGGTCGACTGCCCGCGGATGGCGTGGCGGGCGAAGCTGCCCTGCGCCGGCGGCGCGCCACTCACCTTCGACTTGATGTCGACCACCCCGGGCCGGGTGAGCTGGTCGACCGAGTTCGTCACGTTGTTGCTCACCGCCGCGCCGTTCACGCTGTCCGCGAACGGGTTGAGCGCCAGCGCGCCCGAGTCGCCCTTGAGGTAGGTCTGGGTGGCCCCGTTCGAGTCGTGGCAGGAGAGGCAGAACGGGTCGAGGTTGGTGGAGGTCTGCGTGCGCCAGGTGGCGCTGGCGCTGTTCCAGTCGGCCGAGGCGGCCGGCATCCCGCTCTTGTCGTAGGGGAACGAGGCCGTGGCGCTGTCGGCGTTGCGCAGGTCGATGATCCCGTTCATGTGCAGGGCGCCGGTCTGCGGCGGCTGGCCCTGGCCGGTGGCGTCGCCCTCGGCGTGGCAGACCACGCAGTCGTTGGCGGTGAGCGTCCCGCGCAGCCAGGCGGTGGTCGAGTTGCCGGCGTGGTGCGAGGTCTTGGTGAAGTCGGCGGCCACCGCGCGCCGCCCGTTCTGCGGCGTGCCGCCGTGGCAGCCCAGGCAGTCGCCGCCCGCCGGCTTGAAGGCGTCGGACGGCGGCTGCTCGTGGTCGTGGCAGGCCACGCACGCCTGCGTGTTGTTGTGACCGGCCGTGTACAGGTCCTGACGGAAGTTGTTCACGCTGGCGCTGGTGTGGCAGACCTGGCACACGCCGTTGTAGAGCCCGCCGGTGGCGGTCGAGTCGACGTAGTCGCCCCAGTCGAAGGTGGCGGCCCCGCCGGTGGCGGCCTTGTTGAAGTCCACCGCCAGCGCCAGGCCGCCGCTCGCGGCCGGGATGCCCCAGCCGCCGGTGCCGGACCCGTCGCCGTCGTGGTTCTTGACCGGCTGCTCGTGGATCATGAAGGCGATCGCGCGCGCGGTGCCGACCGTGTAGTTGTAGTCGCCGTGCGGGTCGTGGCAGTCCCAGCAGTACTGCCCGCCGTCGCCGGTGACCGAGTGGTCGGCCCCGTAGTGGTAGGCGCTCATCTGCGCGCCGGCGCTGGCGTCCCGGAGCGGATAGGTCGCCGTGGCGCCGTCCGGGTCGAAGCCCGGGCCGGCCGGATCGTGGCAGACGAGGCAGACGCCGTTCTTGCCCGTCCCGTTCCAGCCCGCGTTGGCCAGGCGGAACGGGTTGGCCGCGTCGCCGTGCACGGACGTCTCGCCTCCCGTCTTGAGCGCGGTCGCGCCGCTGTGGCAGTACATGCAGCCGTCGTTGACGGTGAAGTTGGCGGGGGCGTTGCCCGACTGCGCGTAGGCCGCGGTCGTGCCGTGGCCGTAGGCGAGCCAGTCCTCCCGGTCGACGAGCGCCAGGGTGGCGTTGCCGTAGACCCAGTCGTCCAGGTCCTGGTCGCCCGCGCCGGCCGGGGCGAGGTGGCAGCTCGAGCACTGGAGCGTCGCCCCCCACTGGACGGCGTTGCCCCCGTGGCAGGCCACGTTCGAGCACTGCTTGGGGGTCGCTCCGCCGGCCGTGTAGCTGGCCGAGGCGCCGGCCCTGGCGGTGTCGAAGCCCACCTGGCGCTGCCCGTCGGTGTGCAGGGTCGAGCTCGTCACGATGCCCTGCGCCGAGCCGCTCCAGGAGGCGGTCCCGATGTGGCAGGTGACGCAGTCCGCCCCGCTCGAGACGTGCGCGGCGTGGCTGTTGGCCGTGGTCGCGCCCGCGCCGCCGCTGGCGTAGTCGGGAGCCCCGGTGCCGGTCCCGGTGCCGTGGCACCCGTTGCAGCCCAGCGCCGCGCCGGCCCAGCCCGGGGTCCGGTAGGTGGGCGTCGCCTGCCCGGACGAGTGGCAGTAGAAGCCGCTGCAGGTGCCCGCGGCGTAGCTCCAGGTCGCGCTGTTCGGCCCGCGCGTGGTCGAGGGCGCGACGTCCGGCCCGCCGTCCACGTGCTGCGCGAAACCGGCGGCGGCGATGGCCGTGTCGCCCGTCACCACCGTGGCGTGGCAGTCGACGCAGCCGTGGTTCGTCCCGAGCGTGCCGGCGGCGTTCACGTGGGCGCCGTGCCGGCCGGACGCCATGGGCGTGCCGCTCGCCGCGTTGCCCAGGTGGCAGGAGGTGCAGCTGCGCGTCACGTTCCAGGCGATCGACGGGCCGGAGGTGAAGGGCGCCGCGACGTCCTGGCCGTTCGAGTGGCAGTAGGTGTTCGCGCAGGTGTAGGCCGGGGCCGTCCCGTAGGAGTAGCTCCCGCCGGAGTTGTTCGGCCCGGACGTGTCGAAGGCGACGTCGCGCCCGCCGTCTGCGTGGTTCCGCTTGTCGGAGACGGTGGCGTCGTCCGAGACGGTGGCCACGTGGCAGCGCACGCACCCGAGCCCGTAGCGGGCCGGGTCGGTGTGGATGCGGTGGGCGGGCGAGAGGGTGGTGGCGGCCCCCGCCCCGTCGTGGCAGCTCGTGCAGCCGAGCGCGCCGGCCTGGGCGAAGGTGGGGCTGGCGAAGGCGTCCGTCCCGCCCAGCGGGTTCGCCCGCGAGTGGCAGTAGACGTTCCCGCAGGTCCCGTTGGACCAGGAGAACCAGCTGCCGTCCGGACCCTGCTCGCTCTGGCTCGTCGAGCGCGTGTAGGTCCCGCCCGTGTCGAAGACCACGTCCACCAGGTACGGGTCGGCGAGCGTGCCGCCCGTGTCGTTGAAGTGGGTCCCCTGGTGGCACTTCCCGCAACCGAAGCCGTACTGGGTCTGGGTGGCGTGCGAGGCGGTCACCCCGTACGACGTCGGCAGGCTCGCCACCTGGTCGTGGGAGAGGTGCTTCCCCACGTTCGGCGGCGCGGCGTGGCAGGTGTTGCAGGAGGCCTGGAAGCCGTTCCGGTGGCGGTGGCAGTCGGTGCACCGGCTGTTGGCCGTGAGCCCCGGCGTGCTGTTGTGCCCGTCGGAGAGCGTCTTCGAGTAGTGGTTCACCACGCCGTCGTCGTGGCAGTTCCGGCACAGGCCCACGCCGTTCGCGACGTAGTCGGCGTAGTCGAGGGTCGCGACGTTCCCGCCCAGGTCGGCGCGGAACTCGACCGCGGCGGCCAGCGCGGCGGGGAGGTCGGAGGCGTCGCTGTCCTCGACCGGCTGACGCTGCACCATGTACCAGAGCGGGTTTCCCAGCGCCGAAGCGTCGCCGTGCGGATCGTGGCAGTCCCAGCAGAAGCGGCCGCCGTCGTGGAGCGGCGAGGCCCCGTGCTTCGCGCCGTAGTGGCTCTGGTCGACCGGCCGGCCGTTTCGCGATGCGTAGCTCGTCCCGGCGCCGTCCGGGTCGAAGCCGGCAGACCCGGTCTTGTGGCAGACGAGGCAGGCGCCGTTCGTGCCGTCGGCCCCGCCGGTGTTGGCGAGCCGGAAGAAGTTCGTGGCGACGCCGTGCCCCACCGCGTCGGTGTGGCAGTAGGCGCAGCCGCGATCCTGCACCGCCGCCCCCTGCCCGTCGAAGCTCGCCCCGACGTTCCCCGAGGCGTATGCCGCCGAGGCGCCGTGGCCGTAGACCGTCCACTCACCCTGCGCGATCGTCGCCTTGACGGCGTTGGCGTAGACGTAGTCGTCCTGGTCGGGCCCGGCGACGAGATGGCAGAGCGAGCAGGTCCCGACTCCCTTGAAGCCGCCGTCGTGGGCGTGGCAGGCGGCGCAGGGTCCGGTCTCGTGGGCGTTCCCGCCCACCTGGTTCCGGTAGTAGTCGGTCCGGGTGTGGCAGACCTGGCAGACGCCGGTGTAGTCGGTGTTGACGTAGGAGGCGTTCGCCTTGTCGCTCGCGCCCGCCACGCCCGACACGCCCGTCCGCCTCGAGAAGTAGACCGGCTTCTGCGGCTGGGGCCCGTTCACCGCCGGCGGCGTGATGGCCGGGTTCACCAGGAAGATGTTGGGAGTGCCATGGGGCGCGTGGCAGGCCCGGCAGCTCACCGCCCAGGAGCCGTGCTTGTTGGAGGTGGACTGGCTCGAGTGGGTCTTGAGCGCGTGGCAGTCGGTGCAGAGCTGGCTCGAGTCGTCGCGGACGAGCAGGTTCCCGTCCCCCGCCCCGGAGGTGGAGGAGTTCACGGTCACGATCACCTTGCCCGACTGGACGGTCCCGGCCGCGTTCGTGGCGCGGGCGACGAGGACGTAGGCGCCGGGCGAGAGCTTGGGCTCCGCCTCGTAGACGCCGTCGGTGGCGCTCCCGCCGTACTGCGCGCTGAGCGCGAGGGAGATCGGGAAGGTCGTGCCGCCGTCGGTGGAGAGCTCTGGGGTCGAGGAGAGCGCCGACGGGCTGTAGACCCGGACCTGCACGCGGAACCCCAGGCTCGCGTCGCTCGTGACGGCCACGTTCTCGCCCGGGTTCACGACGAGCACCATGGGCCGGAGGCTTCCGCCGGTGGGATCGCCCTCGCTCGTGCCGGCCACCAGGGTGAACGTGTTCCCGCTGACCGTGAACGGCTGCACCGTGGCCGGCGCGCCGACCGTGACGTCGGAGGCGGAGACCGACATGCGGAACGTCCGGGTCGGCGTCGCGCCCAGGGCGGCATTGAGGGTCACGAACAGGCGCTTCGCGGGCGCGCCCGAGGTGACCGTGGTGGAGAGCCCGGAGAAGACGTACCGGGAGAGGGCGCTGCTCCAGCTGGAGGTGGCGAGGAGCGCGTCGGCGGCGCCGAGCGTCCCGTTCGCGTCGGAATCGGCCCACAGCTGGAGCGACTGGACGTCGGCACCGGCCACCGCGGTGCCGAGGTTCCCCACCCGGATCGCGGTGATGGTCGCGTTCGCGTTCACCGCCGACACGTCCAGCTCGCCCACGTACGTCTTCACGCTCCCGGCCGCCACGTTCCCGGCCGCAGGCTGCGCGGTCCCGGTCACCACCAGCTCGGCGGCGGGCGGGGCCGTCACCACCGAGGAGGCGGCGGAGTAGAGGCCGTCCCCGGCCGCGTTGGTGGCGCGAACGCGGTACCAGTATCTCGTGCTCGGGGAGAGGCCGGAGTCGTCGTACCAGGTGGTGGCGACGGCCGAGGCGATCTGGGCCCATGCCCCCGGGGCCCCGGAGGCGTCCGGGGCCCGCTCGACCTTGTAGGTCGAGGCGTCCGTGGCCGAGGTCCAGCTCACCCGGAGCGCGGTCGAGCCCACGTTCGAGTAGGTGGGAGTCCCGGGCGCGCCCGGCAGCGGCACCAGGGTCGTGACGCTGGCGGCGTTCGAGTACGGACCGTCCCCGTTCGCGTTGGTGCCCCGGACCCGGTACCAGTAGGTCGTGGCCGGCGACAGGCCGGAGTCGTCGTGGGAGGTCGTGGCGACGCCCGCGGCGATCTCCTGCCAGGCGCCCGGCGCGCCCGAGGCATCCGGCGCCCGCTCCACCTTGTAGCTCGTCGCGCCGCTCGCCGCGGTCCAGCTCGCGCGGAGCGAGGTCTGCGCGACGTTCGTGAAGCCCGGCGTCCCGGGCGCGCCCGGGACGGTCGTGGCCGTGGTGACGCTGGCCGCGCCCGAGTAGGCCCCGTCCCCGGAGGCGTTCGACCCCCGGACCCGGTACCAGTAGGTCGTCCCCGGCGCGACGGTCCCGTCGCTCCAGGGCGACGAGACGCCCGCGGCGACCTCCTGCCAGGCGCCCGGCGCCCCCGCGACGTCCGGCGCGCGCTCGACCCGGTAGCTGGCGGCGCCGCCGGCGGGGGCGGCCCAGGACACCGTCACGTTGCCCGAGGTCACGCCCGAGAAGGCCGGCGTGCCGGGCGCGTCGGGGAACGTGAGGACGCTCACCTCGACCGAGCGCGGCGACTCGACGTCGCCCGCGTCGAAGTCGCTCACCTGGTAGAAGTACGTCGTGTTGCCGGTGAGGCCGCCGTGGTCGTAGGGCACCGTGCCGGTGAGGAGGGTGGTCCCCGGCGGCGACGAGGTGCCCCAGGCGATCTGGTACGGGTTCGTGGCGCGGAGCGCCGGGCCGTTCGGGCCCGCCGTGGAGGTCCAGGAGAGGCGCACGCCGGTCGTGCCCGCGATCGGCGTCGCGGTGACGCTTCCCGGCGAGACCTGCATCTGGAGATCGTCCAGGTAGGCGCCCTGGTACTCGCCGTTGTCCACCTGCGCGACCCAGCGGGCCTCGAGCGTGTAGGTCGTGCCGCCGGTCAGGGCCGCGTCGGCGGTCCAGGTCCCGCCCTGCCAGGCGGCATCCGTCCCGGTGGTCGCGACGTTCACGGCCGTGAGGACGTCCGTGGCCCCGTTCCGCAGCTTCACCGTGAAGGCGAAGCTGTCGACCGCGCCCGTGGACTGGCGGCGGTAGTAGGCGCGGAGCCGCGCGTTGACGTTCGACGCGGGCGTGAAGGCCTGCGTGAGGCTCTTGTCGACCCGCTGGTTGTTCCCCGTGCCGTGCCAGGTGCCGTAGAACGAATAGGTTCCCTGCCGCGCCTGCGCCGTGCTCCGGGCGAAGGAGTCCTGCGTGGCGGTGAGCTGCGTCTGGACCTCCGTCCAGGATCCGCCCGGCTCGGCGGCGTTCTCGAGCCCCCAGTTCGCCACGCGGTTGAGCGCGCCGGCCCGGCCCACCAGGATGGCCACCGCGAGGGCGAGCGCCGGCCGCCAGGCCCTCGAGCCAGCGTGGCGCAGCCGCTCCTTCATCGCCCTACACCTCGGTGGCAAGACGGGCAGGCCATCCGCACTGGCGTGCTGCAAGGTGCAGGCCCGGACCCGCCCGCCCCTTGGCGCGATTTCCCTGCGTCGTCCGGCCGTTCGGACGCGGTTTCTGCGCGCCGGGACCGGGGCATCCGCGCTCCGTGGGTCGCCCGGCTGGGGATTTTCCCCCACCCGGCTTCGTCACCCCGTGGCGGACTGGCGGCCCAGCGCCGCGAGGAGGCTCTTCACCTCCTCCGGCATGGCGCGCCCCAGCATCTTCTTCCTCACGAAGGAGGAATGCATGATGAGCTTCATCGACCGGTAGACGTAGTCCCTCCGGAAGCCGGGCTTCATCCCGAGCAGCTGCTTTCCCTTCGAGAAGTAGAACGACCGGTAGCAGTCGACGATGGCGTCGTCGATCTGCGAGAGCGTCATCTCCACCGGCTTCACCACCGGGTCGATCAGGTTGTACCGGCGGTAGTCGCGCGAGACGACGTAGGGCTCGAGGTCCTTCCACATCGCCGCGTAGGGCCAGGGCGCGATGGCGAGGAAGTGCGCGAAGTCCGGGTCGTAGGCCTTGGCGAGCGCGAGCGTCTCCTTCACGTGCCCCGGCGTCTCGCCGGGGAAGCCCAGCACGAAGGAGGTCTCGGAGACGAGGTCGTGCGCCGAGAGCAGCTCGAGCGCCCGCTTTCCCTCGTCGACGGTCGCCTCCTTGTGGACCAGGTTCAGGGTGGCCTGGTCGGTCGCCTCGATCCCGACGTAGACGTGGACGATCCCGGCCCGGACGTACTTCGGGAGGATGTCCTCGTCCCGCACGATGTCCTGGACCCGCGTCTCCATGAGCAGGTCCACGCCCAGGTCGAGCTCGACGATCCGGTCGAGGAAGGCTTCCCAGCGGGCCCGGTCGCTGGTGGGGTACTCGTCGGTGAGCAGCACCACGTCCACGCCGTGGGCACGCCGCAGATGGGCGATCTCGGCGGCGACGCAGGACGGATCGCGCGCCCGCCACGACCTCTCCCAGAACTGCGTCTGCGAGCAGAAGGCGCAGGCGTAGGTGCAGCCGCGCGAGGACGACACCGCCCCGAGCCGCGATCCCGGCTTCACGAAGTAGGTGTACGGGCTCCAGTCGAGCAGGTCCCAGGCCATGGGCAGGGGGTCCAGGGAGGAGAGGCGGGGCCGCGGCGCCGTGCGCACGAGCCCGCCGTCCCGCCGGAAGACGAGCCCGTTCACCCGCTCCGGATCGTCCCCCGCCTCGAGGCAGGCGAGCAGGTCCACCAGCGTGCGCTCGCCCTCCCCCACCACCACGAAGTCCACCGACCGGTCGGCCAGCACCTCGTGCGCCATGAAGGTCGGGTGCACGCCGCCCAGCACCGTGATCGCGCCCCGCGCCTTGGCGGCCTGCGCCACGACGAGCGCGTCCGGCGTCGTGGCGGTGATGGCGCTCACGCAGACCACGTCCGGACGCACGGCGTCGAGCTTGCGGGCGATCTCCTCGTGGCCCACGTCCAGGCTCATCGCGTCGTGGATCTCGCAGTCGTGCCCCGCCTGGCGCGCCGCGCCCGCCAGGTACACGTGCTGGAGCGGGATCCAGCGGCCTGCCACCTCGACCACGCCGCAGTGGTAGGGAGGGGTGACGAAGAGGACCTTCATGGCACTTGCTCCAGAGCAAGAACCGAACCGGCCCCCTCCCGGCCTCCCCGCGCGCACCATTTGCGCCGTCCCGCGCCCTCTGCGCGACACCTTCCCTGACCCGAAATGGTGCGCGTGGCGGTCTAGGTAGGATTCCGAGCGAGATCCCCGGGCGGCTGGACCGGCATTCCCCGGCAGGGCGGGACGGCTCCCTCCGGAGGAGGCGCCCGCCGGCTCCGGAAGGCGCCCCCGCTCCGCTCCGGCGACTGCGCCCTCCGGCTCGGGCGCCAGGCGCCCCGGGAGCGGGACTTTTTCCCGCACGTTTGGGCATTCGCCCCAATTTCGATTGGCTTTGCTTTGCGGGATATTGCTCACCAGGAAAGGAGACGCGAGATGGCCAGGACCTACCAGAGGGGCGCGGCGGTGAAGAGCGGCACCTACGTCGACCTGGAGGGGTGGGCCGTCCACGCGGTCGCTCGCGACGGAGAGCGGCTCCCGGCCGGACGCGGCGCGTGGCGGCGCGTTCCCACGCCGGTGGCGGTGGGACTCACCCCCGTCCTCGGCCTCGCCTTCCTGATCTTCCTCCCGGTCATCGGCTTCGCCCTGGTGGCCCGGGCCGCCGCGAAGGGGATCGCCCGGCTGTTCCACGCCTCGGCGACCGACCTCGCCGCCACCGTGAGCCCCGGCTGGGCCCCCGGCGAGGCGCACCTCACCGGCAAGCGCGGCGAGGGCGAGGGCGCCGAGGAGGACTGGCTGCAGGCGGCCGCCGGGCGCCTGGACGCGCTCGAGCGGGAGATCGCGCTGAGGCGGATGGGCTGAACCAACGGATCGTCACGGTCGAACCGACAGGGAGGACGTCATGGCCAAGTACGCGGGCGGCACCAGGGTGAAGAGCGGTTACTACTGGCACACCCACAGCTGGAGGGTCGAGGTGGTCCCGCCCGAGGGCGGCCTGCTTCCCGGCGAGGGGACGGCGAGCTACCACAAGGTCCCGTTCCCGGTCCTCTTCGTGGTGGTCCCGGTGATGGGCCTCCTCTTCCTCGTCTTCCTGCCCTTCCTCGGGTTCGGGCTCTTCGCCTACGCCATCGCGAAGCGCCTCGGCGGCCTCGTCGGGCGCGGCGCGACGGAGCTCGTCTCGACCGTCCACCCCGGGATGGTGCCCGGCGAGTCGTACCTCACCGGCAAGGCGGGCGAGGAGAAGAAGGGGGCGCCGCCGGCGGCCCCGGAGGCGATCGAGAAGCTGGAGAAGGAGGTCGCCGGGCGGCGCGAGAAGTAGGGCGCGGAGCCGGGCGGCGCGAAGGGGCCGGCGGATCGTCCGCCGGCCCCGGGCGTTTTCCGGAGCCGGCTTGATCTCGCGGCGCGCTTGCGGCAGCAAGAGGCATGCTCCCCGTCCTCCTGCTCGCCGCCCTGTCGGCCTCCCCCGCGGGCGAGGCCGTCGCCACGGTGAACGACCGCACCGTCACCTCCGCCGATCTGCAGGCCCGGCGCGATGCCCCCAGGCCTCACGGGCAGCCGGCCCCGGCGCGGCCGGCCCTCCTCCGCGACGCCATCGACGCCGCGCTCCTCGAGGCCGACGGCTACGCGGCCGGGCTGGCCCGCGACCCGGAGGTGGCCGGCCAGGTCGACGCGGCGCGCAGGCGGGCCGCCGCCGAGCGGCTGGTGCGGGAGGAGATCGCCCCCGCGGCCGCGCCCTCCGAGGCCCAGCTTCTCGAGCTCTTCCACGCCGGCGCGGACGAGGTGGACCTCGAGCTGGTGGCGCTCGCCGGGGAGGAAGCGGCCCGGGCCGCCCGGGCGCGCCTCGAGCGGGGGGGCTCGCTCGCCGAGGAAGCCCGGGCCTCCCTCCAGCCCGAGAGCCAGCGCTCCGGCGGCAGGCTCGCGCCCAAGCGGCGCGCCGAGCTTCCGCCGGCTCTCGCGGCGGCCGCCTTCTCGGCGCCGCTCGGATCCTGGTCCGGCCCGGTGGCGCTCTCCCCCGGCCACGCCGTCTTCCGGGTGGTGGCGCGCCGCATCGCCGACGAGAAGGGATTCCCGGATCGCCGGGAGCAGCTGCGCGCCTTCGCCCGGAAGCAGGGGACCGAACAGGCCAGGGCGCACGCGCTCCGACAGCTCCGCGCCCGCGAGAAGGTGGCGCTGGACGAGGCCTTCCTCCTCTCCACCGCCGGGCGCGTCGAGGGAAGCCCCGCGGAGATGGAGCAGGCCGTGGCGGTGGTCGGGGGCCGGGCCATCCGGTACCGCGACGTCGCCGCCGAGCTGACCAGGCTCTTCGGCGGGCGGACCGGCGTCCACGGCATGGGCGGCAAGCTGAAGGTGGACCTGGCCTGGCTCCTGGTGGACCAGGCCCTCCTCGAGAAGGAGGCGCTCGCCCGGGGCCACGGGGACGCGCCAGAGGCGAAGGCGGCCGCCGCCCTGGCGGAGCGCAGGGCCGTGGCTGCGCTCCAGGCGCGGCGGCTCGGGCCGGCGCTGGCGGACCGGCTCGCCGAGCTCCGGCGCACGGCGCGGATCCGGATCGACGAGGCGGCGCTGGCGCGGGCCCTGCCCGAGTAGCGCCTCGAAGGCCCCGGCCTGGGGCGACCACCCCCTCCCGATGGTCGCCCCGGCCGGTGGAGCAGCGTCCCCCTCCCCTTCGGCGCGCCGCTCGCGTGACCGGATGGTGGAGCAAGCCACATGCCCCCACGACGGCGGGTAAGCTGCGCGCATCGCCCCGGAAAATGGCGGCTTGCGCTCCCGGCCGGAGGATGCTCCTGGGGGGAAACGCGCACACGCCCGCCGGGTCTGGGGCAATTGCCCCACCCAGGCCTTCCTCGGGCGTGCGACCGCGGCAGGATGCCGCACCCGGCCGCGGCCTTCAGGAGTCGATCCGGATCACGCCTCGCTTGATGGCGAACCGCACCAGCTCGGTCCGGTTGTGGACCCCGAGCTTCTCCATGACGTGCTCGCGGTGGCTCATCGCCGTCTTCACGGAGATGCCGAGCACCTCGGCCACCTCCTTGTTGCTCCGGCCCTCGGCCACCAGCTTCAGGACCTGCTTCTCCCGGTCGGTGAGGGCCTCGTAGGGATCGGCCCCGCCCGGCCTCTCCGGGCCGGCTTCCTCCATCGCCATGCGGGCCACCTCCGGGTCGAGGACGAGCCCGCCGCGGTGAACGGCCCGGATGGCGTTGGCCAGCTCGGAGCCGGCCGACTTCTTGAGCACGTACCCGGAGACGCCGCTCTTGAGCAGGCGCCGGACGTACTCGCGGTCCTCGTACTGGGAGAGGACGAGGATCTTCGCCCTCCCGCCCGCCTTGCGGATCTCGAGGCTGGCCTCGATGCCCCCCAGGCCCGGCATGGCGATGTCCATGAGGACGACGTCCGGGTCGAGCTGGGCCACCTTCTCGATCGCGTCCTTGCCGTCCACCGCGTCGCCCACGACCTCGATGTCGGCCTGGGAGGCGAGCAGGGCGCGCACCCCCTCCCGCAGGATGGCGTGGTCGTCGGCGATGAGGACCCGGATCTTGGACATCCTCGACCTTTCTACTCCACCGGCAGCGGAATGTGGACGAGGACGCGGGTCCCCTGTCCGGGAGCCGATTCGATGGTGGCCGTCCCCCCCAGGATGTCCGCCCGCTCGCGTATTCCCAGGAGCCCCCAGGGACGGCGCCCCTCGCGCTGCTTGACCGCCTCGAGGTCGAAGCCGGTCCCGTCGTCCTCGATCTCGATGCGCACCGCGTCGCCCTCGTTGCCCACCTGGATCAGGACGGCGCTGGCGTGGGCGTGCCGCGCCACGTTGCTCATCGCCTCCTGGCACATCCGGAAGAGGGCGGTCTCCATCTCCGGGGGAAGCCTCCGGTCCATCTCGCCGAACTCGCACCGGACCGAGATGCCGCGGGACTCGAGGGCCCGCTCCGCGTACCAGCGGATGGCCGAGAGCAGGCCCAGGTCGTCCAGGATCGCGGGCCGGAGGTCGAGGATGAGGCGGTGCACGTCCTCGAGCGTGCGGACCGCCACCGCCTTCACCTCGTCGAGGTGCGGCACCTTCCCGGCCCGCAGGGCCTCGCCGGCCGCCTCGAGGCCCATGAGGAGCACGGCCAGGCTCTGGGTGGTCTCGTCGTGGAGCTCGCGGGCGATGCGCTTCCTCTCCTCCTCCTGGGCGCCGATGACCTTCCGCAGCACCTCCCCGCGGGCGATCTCGCGCTCCTTGAGCTGCCGGTTCGCCTCCTCCAGCTCCCGGGTCCGCTCCTCGACCCGACGCTCCAGATCCTCGTTGACCCGCTCGACGTGGTCCACCATCTCCCGCAGCGACGATCGCATCCGCTCGAGAGAGCCGCCCAGGCGCCCCACCTCGTCCCCTCCCAGGTCGGGGATGGCGGCGGTCAGGTCGCCGCCGGCGATCCGCTCCGCCTCCCGCGTCAGCACCGCCACCGGCTGGGTGACGCTCCGGGCCGCCCCCCAGGCGAACGCGCCGGTCAGGGCCGCCTGGGCCAGGAGGACCAACAGGACCATCCTCCAGGAGACGGCCCCCTGGGTGGGGAGCGCCTCGTCCACGGACTGTCGCACCACCACCGCCCAGGGGATCGAGGTGAGCGGTGCCATGGTGAGGAGCTCGTCCGCCTCCGGCACGGGCACTTCCGAGCGGAGGTGACAGGTCAGGCAGCGCTGCGTGTAGGCGCGCCTCGAGCGGATGTCCTCCCGCGTGCGCTTCGCGCACGCGCTCACCTGGCCGGCGCGGCCGGGCACCGTGCTCGCCACCACCCGCCCGTCCGCGTCCACGATCTCCGCCACCCCGGTCTCGCCCCGGCGCAGGTGCGCGAGCATCCTGGCGAAGTCGCGGCGGCCCGGGTCGAAGGAGCCGCCGGCCACCGCCACGATGGCTCCGTCGTATCGGCGGACGGGGACGAGCTCCCGCACGGACTTCCCGCGGGGCCCGACCTCGATCCCGGAGATGCGGGGCCGCCCGGTGGCGAGCACGTCCTCGAGCAGGGGATCCGGCGCGGGCTCCCCGGCGGGCTGGCCGCCGGACGGCTCCTCGACCAGGGGCCGCCCGTCGCGCGACAGGAGGAACAGGCGCTCGCGGTGCCGGAGGTAGTGGGCCACCTCGCGGAAGGCGCGCCGCTCCGGCTCGAGGTTCGCGTCCTCGATCCCGGCCCCCAGACCGGAGGCCAGCCGCTGCAGGTTCTCGAGGTCGCCGCTCAGCTCCGACTCGAAGTGCGCCGCCATCCCCGACGCCGCGGCGAGCCGCCCGCCCAGCAGGCGCTCGTCGAGCGCCTGCAGCCAGGTCCAGCCGGCCGCGCCCATCACCAGGAGCGGGAAGAAGGTCGCGGTGCCGATGAGCAGGTAGACGCGGCGCCGGAGCGCCAGCCCCCCGCCCTCGTGAGCGATCCCGCTCACCGGCCCTCGCGCCGCACGCTGTGGGCCATCCGGTACAGCTCCTCCAGGTCGCCGCGGGAGCGGAGGACGAGCCGTCTGCCCTCCACCTCCCAGGTGAGCTCCTGCCACCCCTCTCCCTCGACCAGCACGGACGCGAACTCGGCGGGCCGCTCCCCCACCCGGGTCCGGCTGGACGAGAGCACGCGCCGGTCGCCCACCAGGTCCGGCGCCACCGGCTCTCCCGCCTCGACCGACTGGAGGAGGACCACCGGAGAGCCCACCGCCTCCCGCGGCCGGAAGACGAGCCGGGCCGAGCCACCGGGACCGCCGGACACGCGGACCTCCCCGGGAGGCCAGGCCAGCCGGTCCGGGAAGTAGGCCGGCAGGAAGAGCGACGAGCCGAGGCGCCGCTCCGCCACCGGGACCGATCCGGCGAGCACCGGCCCCTTCTCCTCCCCCGCGAGCCAGCGAGGCAGCGCGCCGAGCCCGGCCAGCAGGACCAGCGTCGCCGCCACCACCCAGAACAGGGTGACGAGCATCCGGGCCAGCTCGGCCGCGGGCGGCCCCGCGCGCTCGGCGTTCGGGGTCATGGCGGTGCTCATACCACGAAGAACAGGATGGCCGTGAGGAGGCCCGCCGCCAGCGCCACGCGCGCTCCGGTGAA
>DATIUR010000122.1:0-14950 GCA_035466675.1 Anaeromyxobacteraceae bacterium
CGGATGCCGCTTCGCCAGCGTCTTCGGCAGGATCTCGCCCAGGCAGAGGACCACCGCCGTGACGATGACGGTGGCGGCCGTCACCGCGGTGGCGGCGCTCCAGCCCGCCCAGGCGGCCAGGTCGGCCGCCACCGAGGCGGCCAGGGCGCCCATCCCGATGTTGACGAGGGTGTTGCCGATGAGCAGCGTCGCGAGGATCCGCTCCGGGTGCTCGATCCACAGCTTGAGCATCCGCCCCCGGCGCCCGCCGGTCTCGAGCGTCTGCCGGGCCCGGACCTCGCCCAGGGCGGTCAGGGCCGTCTCGGTGCCCGAGCAGAAGGCCGAGCCGAGCAGGAAGAGGGCGCCGAGCAGCCACTTCCATGTCGCCACGGCCTCCAAGTCTTCGATCTCCCTCGGGGTTTCAGAGAAGACAAAGCCCGCCCCCGGTGCGGGGCGAGCGAACGGGATCTTAACGGAAACGGAGGCTGCGATGGAGCCCGTCGGGGCCCCGCCGGCAGCCTACACAGTCAAATCAGCAGGTTACGAGCGCTTCTTCCACTCATAGGCCGTGAGATCGACCGCCCGGAAGAAGTAGGACACCTCGACCTTCGCGTTTTCCGGGCTGTCGGAGCCGTGCACCGTGTTCTTCTCGATGTCGGTCGCGAAGTCCTTGCGGAGGGTGCCTTCCGCCGCCTTCCTCGGGTCGGTCGCGCCCATGATGTCGCGGTTCCGGGCGACCGCGTTCTCGCCCTCGAGCACCATCAGGACGACCGGCCCGCTCGTCATGAACTCGACCAGGTCGGCGAAGAACGGCCGCTCGCGGTGGACCGCGTAGAATCCCTCCGCCTCCGCCCGCGAGAGGTGGGCCATCCGGATCGCGATCGGCTTCAGGCCCGCCGTCTCGAACCGCGAGATGATCCTCCCGATGATTCCCTTCTCGACTCCGTCGGGCTTGATGATGGACAGGGTCCGCTCGATGGCCATGGTTCGCCTTTCTCCTCGGGTTCTGGGTCGGGGGTCCGGGGCGGCGGCTCCCTAGGGGCGCTCCCGCTTCCCGGGCTTCCTGGTCTCCCTGCCGCGGGCCGCGCCGCCGGCGCGTGCCGCCGCCGGCTTGGCGCTCGCCCGGGCGGAGGTCGGCGCGGCCGGGGTCCGCCCTCGCCGGGCGAGGAGGTCCTTCACCGCCTTGCCGATGTGGTGCGGGGCGTCCACCACCGCGATGCCCGCCTCCCGCATCGCCTCCAGCTTCGCCTCGGCCGTGCCGCTGCCGCCGGAGATGACGGCGCCGGCGTGCCCCATGCGCTTGCCGGGGGGAGCGGTCCGGCCGGCGATGAAGCCCACCACCGGCTTCTTCATGTGGTCTCGCACGAAGGCGGCGCCCCGCTCCTCCTCGGAGCCGCCGATCTCGCCGATCATGACCACCGCCTCGGTCTCGGAGTCCTCGTGGAAGGCCCGGAGCACGTCCACGAAGTCGGTGCCGTGGACCGGATCGCCGCCGATCCCCACCGCGGTGGACTGGCCCAGGCCCAGCTCCGAGATCTGCTTCACCGCCTCGTAGGTGAGCGTGCCCGACCGGCTCACCACGCCGATCCGCCCGGGGCGGTGGATGTGTCCGGGCATGATGCCGATCTTGCACTGGTCGGGCGTGATGAGGCCGGGGCAGTTCGGGCCGAGCAGCCGGGTCTGGGGCCGGTCGGCCAGGTAGCGGCGCACCCGCACCATGTCGAGCACGGGGATCCCCTCGGTGATGGCCACCACCAGCCTCACGCCGGCCTCCGCCGCCTCGATGATGGCGTCGGCCGCGAACGGGGGCGGGACGAAGATCACCGAGGCGTTCGCCCCGGTCTCGCGCACGGCGCCCTGCACGGTGTGGAAGACGGGCACCGTGCCGTGGAAGCGGGTTCCCCCGCGTCCCGGGGTCACGCCCGCCACCACGGCCGTGCCGTAGGCGAGCATCTGCTCGGTGTGGAAGCTGCCGGCCGAGCCGGTGATGCCCTGCACCAGCACCCGGGTCTCTCGGTCCACGTAGATGCTCAAGCGGTCCTCCGGTCCGGCGCGTTCCGCGGCGCCCTACCCCGCGGCGCGGGCCGCGCCCACCGCCTTGCGCGCGGCCTCGCCCAGGTCGTCCGCCGGGATGATCTTGAGCTCGCTGTGGGCCAGGATGTCCTTTCCCAGCTCGACGTTGGTGCCCTCCAGGCGGACCACCAGCGGGATGGAGAGGCCCACCTGCCGCGCGGCGGCCACGATGCCGTTGGCGATCACGTCGCACTTCATGATCCCGCCGAAGATGTTGACGAGCACGGCCTTCACCCGCGGGTCGGAGAGCAGGATCTTGAAGGCGGCGGTCACCTTCTCCTCGTCTGCGCCGCCGCCCACGTCGAGGAAGTTCGCCGGGCGCCCTCCGGCCAGCTGGATCACGTCCATGGTGGCCATGGCCAGGCCGGCGCCGTTGACCATGCAGCCGATGACGCCGTCGAGGGCGATGAAGGACAGATCGTACTCCTTCGCCTGCGTCTCCTTGGGATCCTCCTCGTCCGGATCCCGCATGGCGGCGATGTCCGGGTGGCGGTAGAGGGCGTTGTCGTCGAAGTTCATCTTGGCGTCGAGCGCCATCACGTCGCCCGGGACGGTGATCACGAGCGGGTTGATCTCGGCCAGCGACGCGTCGGTGGCCACGTAGGCGTTGTAGAGGCCGGTGGCGAAGCGCACGAAGGCGTTCACCGAGTCGCCCTGCAGCCCGAGCCCGAAGGCCAGCCGGCGCGCCTGGAACGGAAGGAGCCCGGTGAGCGGGTCGATCCACTCCCGGAGGATCTTCTCCGGCGTCTTGCGGGCGGCCTCCTCGATGTCCACGCCCCCCTCGAGCGAGGCCATCACGGCCAGGCGTCCGGTCTCCCGGTCGAGCGTCATGCCCAGATACAGCTCGCGGGCGATGCGGCACCCCTCCTCGACGTAGATCTTGCGGACCTCCTGGCCGTCCGGCCCGGTCTGCGGCGTCTTCAGCACCATGCCGAGCATGGCCTCGGCGTGCTGCCGCGCCTCGTCCGGCGAGCGGGCCAGCCGGATGCCGCCGCCCTTCCCCCGCCCCCCCGCGTGGATCTGCGCCTTCACCGCGCAGATGCCGCCGCCCAGCTGGCGGGCGGCGCCCTCGGCCTCGAGCGGCGTGACGGCGAGGTAGCCGCGGGGAACGGCCACGCCGAACTTCCGCAGGATCTCCTTCGCCTGGTACTCGTGGATCTTCACGTCGCTCCCGTTCCCCCCGCGGTGGGCGGCCCCTACATAGCCTGGATCGGGCTCCCGCGAAACCAGGACGTGAAAGGCCGGCGCCCCCCGTCGAGAGCGCCGGCCCCGTCCGAGGGATCCCCCCGGCTAGAGCTTCGTCTCGGCGACCGACTTCTTCACGCTCTCGACCGACTTGGCCAGCATCGCCTTCTCGTCGTCGGAGAGGTCGAGCTCGATCACCTTCTCGACGCCGCCTGCCCCGATCACGATGGGCACGCCCAGGAACAGCCCCTTCACCCCGTATTGCCCCTCGAGCAGGGCCGAGCAGGCGAAGGTGCGCTTCTGGTCGCGCAGGAAGCTCTCCGCCATGGCCACCGAGCTGGCCGCCGGCGTGTAGAAGGCGGAGCCGGTGCCGAGCAGCGCCACGATCTCGCCGCCGCCCTTGCGGGTGCGGTCGACGATGGCGTCGATCTTGGCCTTGTCGAGGATCTTGGTGAGCGGGATGCCGTTCACCGAGCAGTACCGCACCACCGGGACCATGTCGTCGCCGTGGCCGCCCAGCACCACGCCGGTCACGTCCTGCGGCGAGCAGCCGGCCGCCTCGGCCACGAAGTACTGGAACCGGGCCGCGTCGAGCACGCCCGCCATGCCGACCACGCGGTTCTTGGGGAACCCGGTGATCTTGTACATGGCGTACACCATCGAATCGAGCGGGTTCGTCACCACGACGACGAACGAGTTCGGGGCGTACTGCTTGATGCCCTGCGCCACCTTGGTGATCGCCTCGAGGTTCACCTTGAGGAGATCGTCCCGGCTCATGCCGGGCTTGCGGGGCACGCCGGCCGTGACGATGCAGACGTCGGCGTCCTTGATGATCGAGTAGTCGGTGGTGCCGCCGCCCGTCACGTCCACGTCGAACTTGAGGACGCCGCGGGTCTGCTGGAGGTCGAGCGCCTTGCCCTTCGCCACGCCCTCCATGATGTCCACCAGCACCACGTCGCCCAGGTTCCGCTGGCCGCACATCAGGGCCATGGTGCCGCCGATCTGGCCGGCGCCGATGAGGGCGATCTTCTTGCGAGCAGCCATGAGGTCTCTCCTTACTTGGGTGAATTCGTGAATCGGATCAGGGACTACATGTGCTTGATGATCTCGTCGCCGAACTCGGAGCACTTCACCTCGACCACGTCCGCGACGCCCTCCCCCTTCATGAGCCGGGCGAAGTCGTACGTCACCCGGTGCGACGCGATCGCGCCGTCCATCCCCTCGATGATCCGGTCGGCCGCCTCGTTCCACCCCAGGTGGCGGAACATCATCTCGCCCGAGAGGATCACCGAGCCCGGGTTCACCTTGTCCTGGTCCGCGTACTTCGGGGCCGTCCCGTGCGTCGCCTCGAAGATGGCGTGGCCCGTGACGTAGTTGGCGTTGCCGCCCGGGGCGATGCCGATGCCGCCCACCTGCGCGGCGAGGGCGTCGGAGAGGTAGTCGCCGTTCAGGTTCAGGGTGGCGACCACGTCGAACTCCTCCGGGCGCGTCAGGACCTGCTGCAGCGTGATGTCGGCGATGGCGTCCTTGACCAGGATCTTGCCCTTGGCGAGCTCGGCCTTCTGCTCGGCGCTGGCGGCATCCTCGCCCTTCGACGCCTTGGTCCGCTCCCACTGCTCCCAGGTGTAGACCCTGTCGCCGAACTCCCGCTCGGCCAGCGCGTAGCCCCAGTTCCGGAACGCACCCTCCGTGAACTTCATGATGTTGCCCTTGTGCACGAAGGTGACGCTCCGGCGCCTCAGGCGGATGGCGTACTCGATGGCCGCGCGCACCAGCCGCTCGGTCCCCTCCCGCGAGACGGGCTTGATGCCGATGCCGGCCGAGCCGGGAAACCGGATCTTCTTGAACTCCTTGGGGAACTCCTTCTCGAGGTAGCCCAGGAACCTCCGCACCTGCTCCGAGCCCGACTCCCACTCGATGCCCGCGTAGATGTCCTCGGTGTTCTCGCGGAAGATCACCATGTCGACCTTCTGCGGGTTCTTGACGGGCGAGGGGACGCCCCGGAACCAGCGCACCGGCCGCAGGCAGACGTAGAGGTCGAGGAGCTGGCGGAGCGCCACGTTGAGCGAGCGGATGCCGCCGCCGATGGGGGTGGTGAGCGGTCCCTTGATGCCGACGGCGTGCTCGCGGAAGGCCCCCACGGTCTCGTCGGGCAGCCAGTTGTTGAACTTGGTGAAGGCCTTCTCGCCGGCGTACACCTCGGTCCAGGCGATCTTCCGCCTCCCGCCGTACGCCTTCTCGACCGCCGCGTCGAGGACGCGCACGCTCGCGCGCCAGATGTCGCGCCCGGTGCCGTCGCCCTCGATGAAGGGCACGATGGGCCGGTCGGGGACGACGAGCCTCCCGCCCGACATCGTGATCTTCGCGCCGTCCTTCGGCACCACGGGCTTCGCGTCGGCCATCGCGCTTCCGGACCTCCACTGCGGCGGGGGACGAGTGGGAGCCGGGGTATTACCACCGCCCCGGTCCACGTGTAAAGGCACAAACCCGCGCGAAGGGTCCGAAAAGTGGACCGATTTAGCGGACTCGTGCGGTCGAGAATGGGGGCGGCGGGCGCCCCGACCCCCTCAGGCCGGCCCGGCGCCGGGGAGGTCGGCGTAAGTGCAGAGGCGCACGCCCTTCGCCCCGAGGTGCGCGCGGACGCGCACGCTCAGGAGCGCCGCCAGCTCCACCTCCCGCTCGGCGCCGAAGGAGGTCCGGGCCACCGCCGGCCGGTAGCCGGGGTGCGCCATGATCTCGGTCACGCCCTCGGCCAGCGCGTCGACGGCGGCGAGCAGCCTCTCCTCGGTCCAGGCCGGGCGGGCGGCCGCGTCGCCCAGGAAGCGGTCGGCCGCGGGGATCCCGGCCCGGCGCAGCCTCCCCCGCATCTCCGCGTCCAGGGCGCGCACCGGGAGCCGGAGCGGAGCGGCCACCCGCAGGACCGCCTCGAGGACGCCCGGGGCCCGGTGGGCGTGCTTGTGGCCGTCGAGGTGCGTGGGGGGCGCGCCGCGCAGCTCCTCGAACCGCCGGAGCTGCCGCCGGATCTCCGCCTCGGCCCCGGAGGACGACGAGGCCGGATCGACGACGAGGTGGAGCCCCAGCCCGAGCGAGGCCGGCGCCCGCCGGAGCGCCTCGGCGGCGAAGGGCGTGTCCACCATGGCCGTGGCGCTCGTCACGATGCCGCGCGCGTGGGCCTCCAGGATGCCCCGGTCGATCTCGGGGTCGTACCCGAGGTCGTCGGCGTTGACGACGAGCCGCCTCACGGCGCCCGGCTCACCCCCGCCCGGGGCGGGGCGCCGGGGTCCGCGCCGCCTCCTGCGAGAAGTCGTAGATCGACTCCAGCCGCACGTTCCGGTACCGCTCCAGCTTGAACGCCATCCGGGAGAGCACCGCCAGGAAGGCCTTCACGTCCGGCGAGCGACCGCGGCCGGCCGACTTCTTGAGCCGCTTCACCTCGGCCAGCACGGGCTTCCGCGCCTCGGGGGGGTGGTACAGGAAGGCGCCCGAGAAGAAGAGCTTGCCGTCGTGGGGCAGCAGCCGCGCCTCGATCAGATCGCCCTTGGAGAGGCCGGCCACGTGGCGCCGCTCCGTCACGTCGTGATCCTTGCCGGTGAAGACGTCCCGCAGGCGGACCAGGCCGTCCTTCACCCGCCGGACCTCGAAGAGGGTGTGGACGTTGCGGCCCAGCTCCCGGCAGGCGGCCAGGTCGGCCGCGGCCAGGGCCGACCCCTCCGCCTCCAGGAACCTCTCCAGCATGGTGGGCGCGGCCCCTTCCGGCCTCCAGTCGTAGAGGTAGAAGTCGATCATCGCGTTCTGGCGCACCTCGTAGGATCGGTCCTCCTCGTGCGGCTCCCCCACCCGGTCGAAGTGCAGCTTCCGGGCGGCCAGCAGGCCCTCCTTGCGGGGCTCGGCCGTCGCCCAGCCGAGCAGCCGGTCGTGCAGCTCCGCCAGCGTCATCGGGTCCGCTCCATCATGGCGGTGAACCGGCTGAAGAGGGTGCGCGCGTCGTGGGGGCCGGGCGAGGACTCGGGGTGGTACTGCACGCCGAAGGCGGCCGCGTCGAGCACCTCGATCCCCTCGACGGTGCCGTCGTTCAGGTTGAGGTGGGTGACGCGCGCCCGCTTCCCGAGCGACTTCTCGTCCACCGCGAACCCGTGGTTCTGCGCGGTCACGTCCACCTTGCCGGTGTCGAGATCCTTCACCGGCTGGTTCCCGCCCCGGTGGCCGAACTTGAGCTTGAAGGTCCGGGCCCCGATGGCGAGCGAGAGGATCTGGTGACCGAGGCAGATGCCGAAGACCGGGACCTTTCCGAGGAGGCCCGCCACCGCCTCCCGGGCGCCCGGCACCGCCGCCGGGTCTCCCGGCCCGTTCGTGAGGAAGACCCCGTCGGGCTTCATCGCCAGCGCCTCCGCGGCGGGGGTGTGACCCGGGACCACGGTGACGCGGCAGCCGGCCTCGGCGAGCAGCCGCAGCATGGCGCGCTTCAGCCCCCAGTCGTACGCCACCACGTGGAAGCGGGGGGCCGCCTGCTCCCCGCGCTCCGCCAGCGTCCAGACGTCGGCGCCCGTCTCCTTCCACTCGTAGGGCACGCGGGTCGAGATGCGCGAGGCCAGGTCCTGGCCCTCCATCCCGGGGAGGGCGCGGGCCCGCTCCACCAGCGCCCTGGCGCTCCCCTCGGTCGAGATGACGCCCATCTGGGCGCCGGCCGTGCGCAGGTGCCGGGTGAGCCGGCGGGTGTCGATCCCCCAGATCCCCACCACCCCGTGGGCCGCCAGGTAGTCGTGCAGGCTCCGCTCGGCCCGGAAGCTGGAGGGGGACTCGGCGTGGTGGCGCACGATGAACGCGGTCGCGTGCGGTCGCTCCGACTCGACGTCCACCGCGTTGGCGCCGGTGTTCCCCTGCTCCGGGTAGGTCATGCAGATCATCTGGCCGACGTAGGACGGGTCGGTGAGGATCTCCTGGTAGCCGGTCATGGAGGTGTTGAAGACCGCCTCGCCGGTCGCCTCGCCCGGGGCGCCGAAGGACCAGCCCTCGAACGTGGCGCCGTCCGCCAGCGCCAGGATCGCCCGCTTCATCGGTCCGCCTTCCCCTCCCCGTGCACGAGCCTTCCGCCCACCAGGGCATGGGTGCAACGCCCGACCAGGCGCCGTCCCTTCCAGGGCGTGTTCCCGCTCTTCGAGTGGAGGCGCGCGGGATCGACGACCCACTCCGCGGCCGGGTCGAGCACCGCCAGGTCGGCCGGGGCGCCGCGGGCGAGCGTCCCGCCCGCCAGCCCGAAGGCGCGGGCGGGCGAGGCGGTCAGGGCCTCGATCAGCCTCCGCTCGGAGAACGCGCCCGCCCGGGCCAGCGCCAGGCAGACCGGGAAGGCCGTCTCGAGCCCCACGATGCCGTTCAGCGCCGCGTCGAACTCGAGGTCCTTCTCCACCCGGGAGTGCGGGGCGTGGTCGGTGGCGACGCAGTCGATGGTGCCGTCGGCCAGGCCCTCGCGCACCGCCCGCACGTCCTCCTCGGAGCGGAGCGGCGGCGCCATCTTGAAGTCGGTGTCGTAGCCGGAGGCAGCCAGGTCCTCGTCGGTGAGGGCGAGGTGGTGGGGCGTCGCCTCGGCCGTGACGCGCACGCCGCGCCGCTTGGCCTCGCGGATGGCCCGCACCGACCCGGCCGCCGACACGTGCTGGAAGTGGACCCGCCCCCCCGTGAGCTCGGCCAGGGCGACGTCCCTCAGCACCATCACCTCCTCGGCCTGCGGCGGGCTTCCCTTCAGGCCGAGGCGGGTGGCCGCCGCTCCCTCGTTCATGACGCCCTTGCCCACCAGGGCCGGATCCTCCTCGTGGACGCTCAGCGGGAGGCCGAAGGCCCTGGCGTACTCCAGGGCCCGGCGCATGAGCGACGAGGAGGCCACCGGCTTCCCGTCGTCGGAGAGCGCCACGCAGCCCGCCGCCTTGAGCTCGCCGTACTCGGCCAGCTCCTCGCCGGCCTGCCCCTTCGAGATGCAGCCCGCCGGCAGGACCCGGGCCAGCCCGGCCGCCGCCGCCCGGGCCAGCACCAGCTCGGTCACGCTGGCCGTGTCGTTCGGCGGCCGGGTGTTGGGCATGGCCACGATGGTGGTGAAGCCCCCGGCCACCGCCGCCCGCGCGCCGGTGGCGACCGTCTCCTTGTACTCCTGGCCCGGCTCCCGCAGGTGCACGTGCAGGTCGAGGAAGCCGGGCGTCACCCAGCGGCCCCGGGCGTCGAGCGAGCGGGCCTCGCGGGGGCGTTCCACCCGCTCGGCCACCTCGGCGATGGCCCCGTCGCGGATCACCACGGTCCTGACGCCGTCGACCCCGCCGGCCGGGTCGATGACGCGCCCGCCCTCGATGAAGAGCAGCTCGCTCATGCCTTGGCCTCGCCCTCCGCCGGACCGCCGCCGGCGAGCAGGTAGAGCACCGCCATGCGGACCGCCACCCCGTTCTGCACCTGGTCGAGGATCACGCTGCGCGGCCCGTCCGCCACCTCCGGGGCCAGCTCGACGCCGCGGTTGATGGGGCCGGGATGGAGGATGATGCACCCTTCCTTCAGCCACTCGGCCGCCTTCTTGGCGTTGAGCCCCCAGAACTTCGAGTACTCGCGGGTGCCCGGGATGAGGGGGTCGCCGATGCGCTCGTGCTGGATGCGGAGCATCACCACCGCGTCCGCTCCCTCGACCGCCTGGCGCAGGTCGAACTGCACGGTCGCGCCCAGCCGCTCCACGCCGGCCGGGATCATGGTGGGAGGCCCGCACAGGCGCACCCGGGCCCCCAGCTTCGTCAGGGCGTGCAGGTCCGAGCGGGCCACCCGCGAGTGGCTGATGTCGCCCACGATGGTGACCGTCTTCCCCTCGAGCGGCCCGAGGCGTTCCCGCAGCGTGAAGCAGTCGAGCAGCCCCTGGGTGGGATGCTCGTGCGCGCCGTCGCCGGCCGAGACCACCGCACACCCCACCCGCGAGGCGACCAGGCCCGGGGCGCCTCCGGCGGAGTGCCGGATGACGAGGACGTCGGGCTTCATGGCCTCGAGGTTCCGGGCCGTGTCGACCAGGGTCTCGCCCTTCGTGACCGAGGAGGAGGCGGAGGTCCAGTTGACGGCGTCGGCGGAGAGGATCTTGGCGGCGATCTCGAAGGAGGACCGGGTGCGGGTCGAGGCCTCGAAGAAGAGGTTCACCACCGTCTTGCCCCGGAGGCTCGGCACCTTCTTGAGCGGTCGGTTCAGGACCTCCTTCATGGAGATCGCCAGGTCGAGCACCTCGAGGATCTCCTCGCGGGAGTACTCCTCGAGGGCGATGCAGTGTCGGTGTCGACCGATCACGGCGCCCTCCTCGGCTTCACCACCACCGCGTCCTCGGCGGCGCCGGACTCGACCAGTCGCACCTGCACGTCCTGGTCGTCCGGCACCTCCACCCGGGCACCCACGAAGTCCGCGGAGATGGGGAGCTCCCGGCCGCCTCGGTCCACCAGCACCGCCAGCCACACCCGACGCGGCCGCCCGAAGTCCACCAGCTCGTCCAGCGCCGCCCGCACCGTCCGGCCGGTGTAGAGCACGTCGTCGACGAGCACGATGGTCTTGCCCTGCACGGGGAAGAGGATCTCGGTCGGCCCGATCACCGGGGCCGCGCCTCGCTCCGCCAGGTCGTCGCGGTAGAGGGCGATGTCGAGGGTCCCCGCCGGCGGCTCGGCCCCGAGCGCCTCGCGCAGGCCGCGCCGCAGCCGCTCCGCCAGGTGGACCCCGCCGCGGCGGATCCCCACGATGGCCAGATCCCGGCCGGCCCCCGCCGCGCGGGCCCGATCCGCGATCTCTCGCGCGAGCCGCTCCACCGCCCTCGAGATGTCCCTGGCGTCCATCCGGATCGACCCCTCAGCGCTTCGGTTCCCAGCTCACCGGATCGGCGTCGAACTCGACGTCGACGTCGAACGTCTTCTCGACGATCCGGTCGATCCACGGGTGCACCACGTCCCGCGTGTAGGAGAACGAGACGCGCAGCACCCGCCGCGCGGAGGTCGTCTCCCGCTGCCAGGTGACGTCCTGCGGATAGAGGGAAACGGCCGGGACGAGCTCGACCTGGCCGTCGTCCTGGACCTCCTCCACCTCGGCCAGGGCCCGGATGCGCTTGCACATCTCCTCGACCAGCTGCGTGTCGTTCCGGTCCTTGACGGCCCGGTTCAGGGTCTCCGTCACGACCTGGTTCACGCGGTAGTGCGTCAGGTAGACCGGGCCCCAGACCCAGGCCAGGTAGACGCCCGCGGCGAGCAGGGCGAGGAGCAGCAGGGTGACCCAGGAGACTGCGCCGCGCGCCGCCAGCAGCCGCGGTCGTCGGGTCCGGCAGCGATTCATCGGGAGAGCCTTCTACCGCTACTCGACCGGTTTGAAAAGCCGATCGAGGCGGACGCCACCTTGGGAGCCCGGCCCGCGCCCGCCCCGCCCGAAGCTCCACCAGACCAGCGTGGCCCTCCCCCGGATGGCCTCGAGCGGGACCTGCCAGCCGCCCTCGCCGCGGCTGTCGGCGGAGCGGTCGCGGTTGTCCCCCAGCACGAAGACGTGCCCGGGCTTCACCACCTCGAAGGGGCCCTCCCGCGCCGACAGCCGCGCGCGGCGGCACTGGATCACCGCGTGGGTTCCCACCCCGGCGGCGGCCGCCGCCTGCCAGCTCGCCTCCACGTCCGCCGGGAGCTCGCTCGCTGGCCGGGCCACCGTGCCCCGCGCCAGCGACTCGCGGAAGAGGCGGCAGGTGTCGGTGGACCACGTCCCGCCGGACGCGCTCCGCTCCTCGTAGGCGTAGTCGCCGGCCGGCGTGCGCGGCTGCGGCACGCCGTTGACGTACAGCACCTGCTCGCGGATCTCGATCACGTCCCCGGGGAGCCCGACCACCCGCTTCACGTACTCGCCCGACCGGTCCCGCGGGCTGGCGAAGACGACGACGTCGCCGCGCCGGGGAGCGCCGAAGCGGAGGAGGTGGAGGCGCGTGAAGGGGATGCGGAGCCCATAGGCGAGCTTCGACACGAAGACGTGGTCCCCCGCCACCAGGGTCGGGACCATCGAGCCGGTGGGGATGGTGAAGGAGTCCACCACGAAGCCCCGGAGCAGCAGGGCCACCGCCACCGCCACCGCCACCGCCTCGGCGTACTCGCGCAGGAGCCCCTTCCGCGAGAAGGCGAGGTGCTCGTCCCAGAGGCCGTCCAGGCGCTGCAGGGCGCCGGAGAGGAGCTCGTTGTCCTCGGCCGCCACGGCCGACTCCACCTCCGAGGCCGCGTTCTCGATGTCCTCGCGCGCCTTGCCGAGCCGGCGGCGGTGACGGGTGGCGAGCCGCTTCGCGTCCCGGGCGAACCGGAGCGCCTCGCGGCGCGGGCGGTCGAGGGTCTTGCCCGGCTCCGCCACGCCGGCCCTACCCCTCCACCTTCAGCACGGCCAGGAAGGCCTCCTGCGGGATCTCCACCGAGCCGACCTGCTTCATGCGCTTCTTCCCCTCCTTCTGGCGCTCGAGCAGCTTCCGCTTGCGGCTGATGTCCCCGCCGTAGCACTTGGCGATGACGTCCTTGCGGAACGCCTTGACGGTCTCGCGGGCGATCACCTTGGCCCCGATGGCGGCCTGGATGGCCACCTCGTACATCTGCTTCGGGATCACCTCCCGCAGCTTCTGGCACAGGTCCCGCCCGCGCTGGTAGGCGCGCTCCCGGTGCACGATCACGCTGAGCGCGTCGACCGGGTCGCCGTTGATGAGGATGTCCAGCTTGACCAGGTCCGCCTCCTGGTAGCCCTTCAGCTCGTAGTCGAGGCTGGCGTAGCCCCGCGAGACCGACTTGAGCTTGTCGAAGAAGTCGAAGACCACCTCGGCGAGCGGGATGTCGTAGCTCACCTGCACGCGGCGCGTCCCGACGTACTTGATGTCCCGCTGCACGCCGCGCCGCTCCTGGCACAGCTTCAGGATGGCCCCCACGTCCTCGGCCCGCGCGTGGACGTGGCAGGTGAGGACCGGCTCCTCCAGCCTCTCGATCTTCTGGACCGGGGGAAGCTTGGCGGGGTTGTCGATCTCCATCACCGCCCCGGCGGTGTCGGTGACGCGGTAGACCACCGACGGGGCCGTGGTGATGAGCGCCAGCGCGTACTCGCGCTCCAGGCGCTCCTGGACGATCTCCATGTGGAGCAGCCCCAGGTAGCCGCAGCGGAAGCCGAAGCCGAGCGCCTGCGAGGTCTCCGGCTCGTAGGTGAAGGCCGAGTCGTTGAGGCGCAGCTTCTCGAGGGCGTCGCGGAGCTGCTCGTAGTCCTTCGGCTCGATGGGGAAGACGCCGGAGAACACCATGGGCTTCACCACCTTGAAGCCGGGGAACGGCTCGGGGGTGGCGCGGTCCGCCTCGGTGATGGTGTCGCCCACCTTGGCGTCCTGCACCTCCTTCACGTTCGCGACGACGATGCCCACCTCCCCCGCCTGGAGCTTCTCCACCGGGGTGGCGTAGGGGGTGAAGACGCCCAGCTCCTGGACCTCGAACTTCCTCTTGTTGGACCACAGCTGGATCCGCTGGCGAGGGGCGAGCGTCCCCTCGAAGACCCGGACCAGCATGACCACGCCCCGGTACGAGTCGTACCAGGAGTCGAAGATGATCGCCTTGAGCGGCGCCTGCGGGTCGCCCACGGGGGGCGGCACCTTCTTCACGATCTGCTCGAGGATCTCCTCGATCCCGATCCCCCCCTTGGCCGAGGCGGGCACGGCATCGGAGGCGTCGAGGCCGATCACCTCCTCGATCTCCCGCCGCACGCCCTCGACGTCGGCGGAGGGCAGGTCGATCTTGTTGATCACCGGCACGATCTCGAGGTCGTGGTCCAGGGCCTGGTACACGTTGGCGAGCGTCTGGGCCTCCACCCCCTGGCTCGCGTCCACCACCAGCACGGCCCCCTCGCAGGCGGCGAGCGAGCGCGAGACCTCGTAGGCGAAGTCCACGTGGCCCGGCGTGTCGATCAGGTTGAGCTCGTACTCGCGGCCGTCGCGGGCCCGGTAGCGCATGCGGACCGTCTGGGCCTTGATGGTGATGCCCCGCTCCCGCTCCAGGTCCATGTTGTCGAGGAACTGGGCCTGGGCGTCGCGCTTGGAGACGGTGCCGGTCCGCTCGAGCAGCCGGTCGGCCAGCGTCGACTTGCCGTGGTCGATGTGGGCGATGATCGAGAAGTTGCGGATGTGATCGTTCGGGCCGGGCATCGGGCGTGGGCCTTTTAACACGTGGTTCCGGGGTCGGCTATGCGCCCCCCGGACGGCCGGGAGCCGGCCGATCGGGCCCTCCGCGCCCGTCCGGCGGCTCCGGGGCTGGCTGCCGCGCGCACCCTGATCGGGATGGGCCGCCGAAAGTCGGACCCCGAAATCTCAGCATGTTGTGTGGCCATATATGTAAGCCACAATATATTGTGGTCACTGAGTTGACAGTCATCAGGCGGCTGTTAAAGTTCCCCCTCGCTCCGCCTCCGCGGAGCAGGAGGTCGGTCGGGGTGTCGGGGTGGCGGGGTGGTCGGGCGGGGTGGTCGGGCGGGGCAGGGCCGCGGACGTCCGCTCTGACAGGGTGCCGAGGTAGACCGGCCCACCGCAGGTAGGCCGGAAGGCGAAAGGGCCGTCACCCCACGGCGGGGCGGCCTCGGGGATGGATGGCGGTCGTGAGCCCGGGCGCGGGCGGAGGAAGCGAACGATGATGGATCGCGAGGTCGGGTCGCAGGCGAGGCGCACCACCAAGGCTCCCAGGCGCCTCTC
>DATIUR010000123.1:0-12360 GCA_035466675.1 Anaeromyxobacteraceae bacterium
CCCCAGCCCCGCGAGCAGTGCCAGCCGCGGCGAGTCGCGCGAGGCCGCCCAGCCCCAGTAGTAGCGGGCGTACCCTCCGAGCGACTCGTCGCCGCCCTCGCCGGAGAGCGCGACGGTCACCTTCCGGCGCGTCCCGCGGCACAGGTTCCAGAGGGGGACGACCGCGCTGTCGGCGACGGGCTCCTCCAGGCTCTCGACGATGCGCGCCAGGTCGTCGAGGCTGGTCGGGCCGAGCCGGAGCAGCGCCGCCTCGGCCCGGAGCGCGCGCGCCACCGAGGCGGTCGCCCGCGACTCGTCGCCGCGATCCGACGCGGCAAACCCGATCGAGAAGGTGCGCAGCGGCCCGCGGACGTGGCGCGCGGCGAGCCAGGAGATCGCGGTCGAGTCGGTCCCGCCGGAGAGGAAGACGCCCAGGGGCGCGTCCGACACGAGCTGCCGGCGAACGGCCAGGTCGAGCGTGGCGGAGAGCTGGTCGAGGCGCTCCGCCGGGGTCCGGCCCAGCGCCTCGGGCGCGAGCGGGCGGATCTGGTGGAAGCGGAGGGCCCGCTCCCTGCCCGATCCGAGGTCCACCTCGAGCAGCGTGCCCGGCTCGAGCTTCGTGACGCCGGCGAAGCCGGTGTGCGGCGCCGGCACGAAACCGAGCCGCAGGAACGAGGGGACGACGGCGGGGTCGGCCCGGAGCGGACCCGCCCCGTCGCGCGCGAGAGCCCGGATCTCCGAGGCGAAGGCCAGCTGGCCCGGCCGGCGCCGGAGGTAGAGCGGCTTCACGCCGAACCCGTCGCGCGCGAGCCAGAGCTTCCGGGCCCGGCGGTCGAGCAGGGCGAAGGCGAACATGCCCTCGAGCCGCCGGACCAGCCCCTCCGCGCCGAAGGCCTCGTAGCCGTGCGCCAGCACCTCGGTGTCCGAGCGGCTCCGGAAGGCGTGCCCCTCGGCCAGAAGGCGCGAGCGCAGGTCGCGGAAGTTGTAGATCTCGCCGTTCGAAATGACCTGCACGGCGCCGCCCTCGGTGGGCATGGGCTGGCTGCCCCGCTCGGAGAGGTCGAGCACCGCGAGGCGCCTCATCCCCAGGGCCACCCCGTCCTCGGCGAAGAATCCTTCCCCGTCCGGCCCGCGGTGCACGAGCGCCGCCACCATGGCTCGCACCTCGGCCTCCGCCGCAGGCGCGCCGAAGCGAACGATGCCGGCGATGCCGCACACGGTCAGGTCTCCGCCAAAGCCCGGTACGCGTCCAGGAGGAGACCGGCGGTGCGCGCCCATCCGAAGCCGGCCGCCCGGGCGGCGCCCGCGACACGGAGCCCCTCGGCCACCCGCGGGACCGTCAGCGCCGCCGCCACGTGCTCGGCGAGCTGCGCGTCGTCCTCCGGCTCGGCGGTGAGCGCCGCGTCGCCCACCACCTCCTCGAGCCCGCCCGCCCGCGACGAGACCACCGGCAGCCCCGAGGCCATCGCCTCGAGCGGCGGCCACCCGAACCCCTCGTACAGGGAGGGGAACAGGAGCACGTCCGCCGCGGCATACAGCGCGGCCAGGTCGTCCGACGGCAGGGGGCCGAGGTCGTGCACCGCGCCCGCGACGCCGAGCCGCGCCGCCAGCGCGACCTGGGCCGGCCGCAGGGGCTGTCCGGCGCGGACGAACGCCGTGTCGAGCCCGCCGGCCCGGAGCCGCGCCACCACCTGCAGGCAGCCCTCCACGTTCTTGTAGAAGCCGGTCTGGCCCACGTGCAGGACCACGGGGGCCTTTGCGGGGAGCCCGAGCCGCCGGCGCGTCTCCCCCCGCCGTCCCGGGTCGGGCCGGAAGGGGTAGTTCAGGCCCGGCGGGATCACCCGCACCGCCGCCGGGTCGATCCCGGCCAGCTCGGCGAGATCGCGCCGCGTGTTCTCCGACACCGCCACCACGAGCCGGGCCCTGCCCAGGGCCGCCACGGCGCGCCGGAGGATCGCGGTCGCCACCCGGGGCGGCCGCGGTCCGCGAGGGATCCGGCCGGCCGCCAGCGCCAGCAGGATCACGTCGTGACAGGTCACCACCGTCCGCGCCGGGTCGAGGTGGAGAACCAGGTGCCCCTGGCCGTGATCCACCACGTGGTAGACGTCGGCGCGGAGCCGCCGCGCGGTTCGCGGGTAGCGCACGAAGCGTCCCCAGTAGGAGTCGAGCCGATCGAGCGCCCAGGGGCGCCGCAGCCGCTCCGGGAGCACCTCCGGGGGCCGCACCCGCTCCACCCGCACGCCGCGTCCGGCCAGAGCGTCGCCGAGGTGCTCGGCGTAGAGGCGCATGCTCGTCTGCCTGTGCTCCCGGTAGTCGTGGAGCAGGCAGACGTGGAGCGGGTCGGGCATCGGTCCCCGGGTCTTGCGCCCCGGGCGGCGTGGTCTAATCTGGCGCCCGGTGGCGATCCTCGGCCTCAACGCATACCACGGCGACGCCGCCGCCGCGCTCGTCCGGGACGGCCGGCTCGCCGCCGCCATCGAGGAGGAGCGCCTCAACCGGACGAAGCACTGCGCCGGCTTCCCTGCACTGGCGGCGCGCGCCGTGCTCGACCTCAGCGGGACCGCGCCCGGGGAGGTGGAGCACGTGGCCGTGTCGCGGGATCCCCGCGCCCACCTGGGACGGAAGGTGCTGGCGGCCCTCCGGCGCCCCGGCCTCGCCCGCCAGGTCCGGGCCCGGATCGCCAACCTGGGCAGGGTCCGCGGCGCCGGAAGCGATCTGGCCCGCGCGCTCGGCGCCGGCCCCTCCTTCCGCCCGCGCCGGCACGCCGTCGGCCACCACCGCGCCCACCTGGCCAGCGCCTTCTACGTCTCGCCCTTCGAGGAGGCGGCCTGCCTCTCGCTGGACGGCTTCGGCGACTTCGTCTCGGCCATGCGCGCGGTCGGGCGGGACCGCGACCTCGAGATCCTGGACGAGGTCGCCTACCCGCACTCGCTCGGGCTCTTCTACACCGCGCTCACCCAGTACCTCGGCTTCTCCCGGTACGGCGAGGAGTGGAAGATGATGGGGCTCGCCCCCTACGGCACGCCCCGGTACGCGGACCGCCTGCGCCGCCTGGTGCGGCCCCTCCCCGGGGGGCGGTTCGCGCTCGACACGAGCTACTTCCGCCACGCCACCGAGGGGATCGAGATGACCTGGGCCGACGGGAGCCCGCACCTCGGCCGCGTCTTCTCCGACCGGCTGGTCGAGTTGCTCGGGCCCTCGCGCCACCCGGACGATCCGGACTTCCTCGGCCGCTGGGCCGACGTCGCGGCGAGCGCCCAGGCCGTCTACGAGGAGATCTTCTTCCACGTCGCGAACGACCTCTTCGAGCGGACGCGGCTGCCCCGCCTGGCCCTGGCCGGCGGCTGCGCCCTCAACTCCGTCGCGAACGGCAAGGTCCTGGAGCGCACCCCCTTCCGCGAGGTGTTCGTGCAGCCCGCCGCCGGGGACGACGGGACGGCGGTGGGGGCCGCCTTCTGGGTCGAGCACGCGGTGCTCCGCCGCCCCCGCCGGTTCGTGATGGAGCACGCCTTCACCGGCCCGGCCTACGGCGACCGCGAGATCGGCGCCGCCCTCGACCGCGCGGGCGCCGCCGGATGGGACGGCGAGGTCGAGGTTCGCCGGCTCGAGGACCGGGACCTCTTCCGCGAGACCGCCGCGGCCGTCGCGGCCGGCAAGGTGGTGGGCTGGTTCCAGGGCGCCATGGAGTGGGGTCCCCGCGCCCTCGGGAACCGATCGATCGTGGCGGACCCGCGCCGCGCCGACATGAAGGACGTGCTCAACCTCCGGATCAAGCACCGCGAGACCTTCCGGCCGTTCGCGCCGAGCGTGCTCGAGGAGCGGGTGGGGACGTGGTTCGAGCGGTCCGAGCCGTCTCCCTTCATGCTGATGGTCTACCGGGTGCGCGAGGCGGTGCGCGAGCGGATCCCGGCCGTCACGCACGTGGACGGCACCGGCCGGCTCCAGACCGTGAGCCGCAGGACGAGCCCCCGCTACCACGCCCTCATCTCGGAGTTCGAGCGCCAGACCGGGATCGGGCTCGTCCTCAACACCAGCTTCAACGAGCACGAGCCCATCGTGGCCACCCCGGACGACGCCATCGCCTGCTTCCGCAAGACGCGGATGGACGTGCTCGCCCTCGGCAACCGGGTCCTCTTCCGGCGATGAGGATCCTGGTCCTGAACCAGTTCTTCCCCCCCGACCTGGCGCCGACCGGGCGGATGGCGGCGGACCTGGCCGAGGACCTGGCCGCCGCCGGCCACGAGGTGACGGCCGTGGCCAGCCGGGGGGGCTACCTGGGCGGCGCCCGCCTGCCCCGCCGCGAGCGACGGCGCGGCGTCGAGGTGGTCCGGCTCCCCGCCACCACGTTCGGCAAGGGCACGCTCCTGCGCCGCGCCCTCGACTACGCGAGCTTTCTCGCCTCGGCCTCGCTCGCCCTGGCCGCCCTGCCCCGCCACGACGTGGTGGTGGCGCTGACCACGCCGCCCCTGGTCGCCGCCGCGGCCCTCCCCGCCCGGGCCCTCCGGGGGAGCCGCCTGGTCTGCTGGGTCCAGGATCTCTACCCCGACGTCGCGGTGGCCTTCGGCGCCCTGCGGGCGGGCTCGCCGGCCGCCCGCGCCATGCGGGCCGTCTCTCGCGCCGTCCTGCGCCGGGCCGACCGCGTGGTCGCGCTGGGCGAGGCGATGCGGGAGCGGTGCCTCGCGGCCGGTGCCGCCCCGGAGCGCACCGTGGTGCTGCCCAACTGGGCCGACCCGGAGGAGATCCGGCCCGCGCCCCACGCCCGGAACCCGCTCCGCGCGGCGCTGGCTCCCGGCGCGGAGACGCTGGTCCTCTACTCCGGCAACCTGGGGCGGGCGCACGACCTCGAGACCCCCCTGGCCGCGGCCCGGCTGCTCCGCGACCGGCGGGACGTCGCCTTCCTGTTCGTGGGCGACGGCGCCCGGCGCGCCGAGGTCGAGCGCGCCGCGCGCGAGCTCCCCAACGTGCGCCTCGAGCCGTACCGGCCCCGCGAGGAGCTGGCGGACTCCCTCTCCGCCGGCGACGTGCACCTCGTCACCCTGGCGCCCGGCCTCCTGGGCCTCATCGAGCCGTCCAAGGCCTACGCGGCCATGGCGGCGGGCCGGCCCGCCGTCTACGTGGGTCCTCCGGGAAGCGAGGTGGCCCGCACGCTCCTGGCCGAAGGGTGCGGCGTGGCCGTCCCGAGCGGCGACGCCGAGGGGCTGGCGCGCGCCGTCGCCCACCTGGCCTCGGACCCGGCCCGGCGCGCCGCCATGGGCGAGCGCGGGCGTCGCGCCGTGGAGGAGCGCCTGGGGCGCGCCGCCGCGACGGCGCGGTTCCGCGCGCTGCTCGAGGAGCTGGCCCCTCCGGCCCGCGCCGCGCATTTGCGCTCCGCGTGAGAGCGGGGCTACAGTCCTGCCGGCGCGGCGGGTCCGCGTGGAGCGCGGGGTGCGGCGCGAATGAGGACGGCGGCGGTTGCATTCCTGGCGGCGGCGGCCACGGCGGCGGTTCTGACGCCCCTCGTGCGCGACCTGGCCGGCCGGCGCGGGTGGCTCGACCACGCACTCGACTCGCGCAAGGTGCACGGCCGGCCGGTGCCCCGGCTCGGCGGCGTGGCCATCGTGGTCGCCTTCTACGCGCCGCTCCTGGCCCTGCTCTTCGTGGACAGCGAGGTGGGGCACCGCTTCTGGGCGGACGGCCAGCGGGCCCTGGGCCTCTTCGCCGGAGGCCTCGCCATCGCCGCCCTGGGCGTCTACGACGACCTGCGAGGCGCCGGCGCCAGGGTGAAGTTCACCGTGCAGTTCGCCGTGGCCGGAGCCCTCTACGCCACCGGGTTCCGCATCGACCAGATCGCGAACCCCTTCGGCGACGCCATTCCCCTGGGCGCCCTGGGGCTCCCCTTCACCCTGCTCTGGATCGCCGGGGTGGTGAACGCCATGAACCTGGTGGACGGCCTGGACGGCCTGGCCGGCGGGGTGGCGCTGGTGGCGGTGGGCAGCACCTTCGCGGTGGCCGCGCTCCGCGCCGAGCCGCTCATGGTGCTCTTCACCGCGGCGCTGGCCGGGGCGATCGTCGGGTTCCTCTACTACAACTTCAACCCGGCCTCGATCTTCATGGGGGACACGGGCTCGATGTTCCTGGGCTTCGTGCTCGCCACCACCGCCATCCAGACGAACCAGAAGTCTGCCACCGCCGTGGCCATCCTGGTGCCCATCGTGGCGCTGGGGGTGCCCATCGCCGACACGGTCCTGGCGGTGGCCCGGCGCGCGGCGCGCGGCGCGCCGCTCTTCCAGGCCGACCGGGGCCACATCCACCACCGTCTCCTCGCCGCGGGCCTGAGCCACCGGCAGGCGGTGCTGGTCCTGTACGGCGCCTCGGTGGTGTTCGGCCTGTTCGCCCTGGTCCTCTCCCACGCCAACTCCTCCGAGGCGACGCTGTTCCTGCTCGGCCTCTCCGCGCTCGGCGCCATGGCCCTGCGCAGGCTCGGCTTCCTCGACCTGGCCGCGGCCCAGTCGGTCCTGGCGGCGCGCCGGCGAAATCTGGAGATGCGGGAGGCGATGCGCCGCGCCGGCGAGGCGCTCCGGCGCGCGTCGGCTCCCGAGGCGCTCTGGGAGGCGGTCCGGGAGGCGGCGCCCGCCCTGGGCGCCTCGGCGGTCTCCCTCCGGATCGGAAGGCTTCGCTGGGCCGAGGGCCTCGACGGCACGCGCCCCGAGCTGCTTCGCGCCCGCTACGGCCTGCTGACGGGGCGGCCGACGGAGGACCACGTGGAGCTCGGCTTCTCCGACGGACGGGCCACGGTGGACCGCGACACCGAGGTGGCCGCCGAGCTCCTGTGCGAGCACCTCCTCGTCGCGGTGGAGCGGCTGGAGCGCGGCGGCGAGGCGGAGCCGCAGGCGGCCGCCCGGCGCTGAGCGGTCCCCGTCGGCGCCCCCGGCCTTACGGCCAGGCGTTCACCGAGACGAACACCGCCGCCCCGCCCTTCTCTCGCGTCACCTGGTGCACGATGCGCTGCCCCCGCTCCACCGAGAGGCGCGACTGGGTGTTCTGCGCGGAGATGGCCACCTCGAAGGTCACCGAGTCGGGGCGGACCTCGAGCAGGGTGAGCCCGACCTGGTCGCCGCCGGGCAGCGGGATCCACTCGGTCTTGCCGACGGTCATGGTCAGGTGGCGCTCCGAGCGCTCCTCCCAGCGAACGTAGGCGAGCGGGGAGAGCTGGCGCTTCAGGTCCGCCAGGCGCGGGTCGAGCCGCGCCGGGCCGGTCTTCGACCCCTCCAGCACGCGCACCCGCACCGGCACGGAGGCCGCCGCCGGAGCGGGGGCGGCGAGGAGGAGCAGCGCCAGGCCCGCCGGGAGAAGGTGCCTCGCCGTCCGCTCGATCGGCCGCATCAGGAGTCCTCCGGCTCGGCGTCGCGGAGCAGGACCAGGGGGCCGTCCTCGGTGCGAAGCACGATGGAGACGTTGCCCACCGTGTCCAGCTCCACCAGCGCCAGCTCCGGCGCGTGCTCGGCCCGAACGTACACGAGCAGGGCCAGCGCCGCCAGAACGGGGCCGGCCGTGGCCAGCACCGCCGCGCGGCGGTGGCCCAGGGCCCAGTCCCGCAGGCGGGCGAGCGGCGAGCGGGCCCGCCCCGCGGCGATCCGCTCCATCACCCCGTCGACGAACGGCCCGAAGTCCCGGCGGCTCGCCCGGGCGAGGAGGGCCTCCGCCACGAGCCCCTCGGTCCGGCGCAGCTCCACCTCGCGGGCGCGGCAGGGGGCACACCCGGCCAGGTGGCCGGCGAGGGCCCGGACCTCGTCCGGGGCCAGCTCGCCCTCACGGGAGCCGATCATCGGCGCGTATCGCAGGCAGTCCTTCATGGCTTTTCCGGGTGCCGTGATCCACGTGTTCCGGCTCCCGTCACTCCTCTCCCCCCTCGTCACGGTCGCCGGCGGCCGGCGACATCTCGGCGTAGTCCCGCAGCGCCGCCTGCATCTTCTTGCGGGCGTGGAAGAGGCGGCTCATCACCGTCCCCTTGTGGATCCCGAGCCGCTCCGCCAGCTCCTCGTAGGAGAGCCCCTCGATCTCGCGGAGGACCAGGATGGTCCGGTGCTTCTCGGGGAGGGTGTCGAGCGCCGCCTGGATCCGCTCGAGAAGCTCCCGCCGGAGCAGGCTCTCCTGCGGGTCGTTGCCGAGGGACGTCGCCAGGATCCCCTCGCCGGCGCCGGAGAGGTCCTCGTCCCGGAGCTCGTCCACGTCGTCCTTGCGGCTCCGCCGCTCGCGGCGGACCGCGTCGATGGCGAGGTGCGTGGCGATGCGGAAGACCCAGGTCGAGAAGGCGCTCTCCCCCTTGAACTCGGAGAGGTGGCCGTGGACGCGCACGAAGGCCTCCTGGGAGACGTCCCAGGCCAGGTCGGGGTCCTTCACGATGCCGAGCGCCACGGCGTACACCTTTCGCTGGTAGCGGACGACCAGGGCCCGGAAGGCCTCGCCGTCGCCGGCCGTTGCACGGGAGACGAGCGCGAGGTCGTCGGCTTCCATCGCTGGGACGGGGCTTCGGAGCGGGAAATTCAAGGGATCCGGCGGAAAAGGTAGCACGTTCGACGCCATGGGGCACGGTCCCGCCCCCCGGGTTATCCTCCCGGATCGCCGCCCGAAATGGCGCGGAGGAAAGGTCGGTTCGAACCGTACGCATGGCGGGCCACGGAGAGATCGCGCGCGTCCTGGCCGGGGCTCGCCGCCGCCAGGCGCGCATCCTCGCCCTGGCCGCCGCCTCCCAGGGCCTGGCCGGGGCCCTCGCCTGCCTTCTCGCCGGAGCGGCCGCCCTGGCGCTCGGCGCCCGCCTCCCGGTGGCCCGGCCCGTGGCCTGGGGCGGAGCGATCGCCGCCCTGGCGCTGGCGGTGGGGCGGGCGATGCTCGTCGCCGCCCGCACGGCCTGGACGCCCGAGGCGGCCGCCCGGTCGCTCGGCGCCGGCACGCCCGGGCTCGGGTCGGACCTCGTCTCGGCGGTGGAGCTCGGCCGGGACCGGGAGGACATCGTCCGCACCGGGCGGTTCAGCCTCGCCCTGGTGGACGGCCACATCGAGCGGGCCGCCGAGCGGATCCGCGGGGTGGACCTGGCGCGGGCGCTGCCCGACCGGGGCGCCCGGCGCGGCGGGCTCGCGCTCCTCGGGGTGGCCCTCGCCCACCTGCTGGCGCTCGCCGCGGGCGGCGGTGCCCTCGTGCACGCCTACCGGCAGGTCCTCGCGGCGGAGCCTTCCCGGATCGCGCCGCGGGCCGCCGACCCCATCACCGGCGACGTCGAGATCACGTACCGCTATCCCGCCTACATGCGCCGGGACCCGGCCACGGTCTCGGGGACCGGCGGCGAGGTGCGCGCGCCGCGCGGGACGGAGGTCCGGCTGCGGACCCGCGCCGACCGGGACGTCGCGGCGGCCGAGATCGTCCTCGAGATCTCGCCTCCGCTCCCCCCGGCGGAGCCGGGCGGGGAGGGCGGGGCCGGTGGCGGCCGGCCGGAGCAGGGCGCCGGGACCGCCGCCCCGCGACGCCTCGCCCTCCAGGTCCAGGGGACGCGAGACCTCTCCGGCGCCTTCCTCCTGGACGGCCCCGGGGCGTACCGGTTCCGGTTCCTGGACCGCAGGGGGCGGATCGCCGCCGAGGGGCCGCCCATCCCCGTCGCCGTCGAGCCGGACGCGTTCCCGGAGGTGCGCATCACCTCGCCCGGGCAGGAGGTGGAGGTGGACGCGGGTGCGCGCGTCTCGGTGGAGTGGTACGCCGCCGACGACGTGGGCCTGGGGGAGCTGTTCCTCGTGACGAAGCCTCCGTCCTCGGGCGAGTCCCGGCGATCGCTGCGGACCTTCGAGGGGGCCCGGCGCGACTCGGGCGCCTTCGACCTGGACAGCGCGGCGCTCGGGCTCGCCGAGGGGGACCGCCTCCTCTACTGGCTCGAGGTCGCCGACGGCGACGTGGTCTCCGGCCCCAAGCGGTCGGCCTCCGCCACCCAGGTCGTCCGGATCTACAGCGAGGCCGAGCACCGGCGCGAGCTGCTCGAGCGGGCCCGCGCCGCGTGGGAGGAGATGGTCGGCGTGCTGGCCGACCGGCTCGAGCTGTCCGCCGGCGGGCCGGCCGAGGCCGGGGAGGGTCTCGCGCGCGCGGATGCGCTCGACCAGAGGGTGAGGGCCCTGCACGAGCGCATGCGGAAGGTGGCGAACGACATCCGGCAGGAGCGGGCGGCGCCGCGGGACCTGTCGGCCGGCCTCGCCAACGTGGCGGCCACGGTCCGGGTGGCCGAGCAACGGGCCACGGCGGCGCGGCAGGGCCTCCAGCGGGCCGCGCGCCTGCGCGCCCGGCCGGACCCGCAGATCCTCCGCCAGTCCCGGGCCTTCGACGCCCAGCTCGAGGAGGCCCTGGAGAAGGGCGTGCTCTACCTCGAGCAGCTCCTCGACAAGCGCCGGGCCGAGGACCTCGTCCTCATGGCGAAGGACCTGGCCGCGCGCCGGCGCGACCTGGCCGGCCTCCTGGAGAAGTACCGCAAGGCTCCCACCGAGGAGGCGCGGAAGGAGGTGCTGGCCCGCATCGCCCACATGAAGGAGCGGATGCGCGAGCTGGCCTCGCGGATGGCGGAGCTGGCCCGGGGGTTCCAGGACGAGCACATGAACGCGGAGGCCCTCGCCGAGATGTCGCGCACCGACGACGTCCTCTCCGGGCTGGACGAGGTCGAGTCCCTGCTCGCCCGGGGGGACGTCGAGGGGGCCCTGCGCGAGCTCGACGCGCTGGGCGGCTCGATGGAGCGCATGCTGGCCGGCCTGCAGCGGACCGCCGGAATCCCCGACGAGAATTCGGCCGAGCTGATGCGCCAGATGCTCGCCTTCAAGCGGGACCTGGAGGAGGTGGAGGCCGACCAGGAGAAGGTCGCCTCCGAGACCGAGGCCGTCCGCGAGGAGTACCGCCGCCAGGTGCGCGAGCGCATGCAGCGCGCCGAGGCCGCCCTGGAGCGGCTGGAGCGGCTCGCCGCGGAGGCGAGGGGGGACGTGGCCGCCGCGCGCCCCGGCGTGGCGGCGCGCGCGGAGGGGGACTTCGAGGCGGCCCAGCGCGGGCTCGAGGACGCGGAGCGCGCGCTCGCGGCCCGCGACCTCGACGCGGCCCTGGAGAGCGCCAGCCGCGCCCTCTCCCCGCTGCAGCGGCTCGCCCTGTCGCTCGAGGAGGACGCCTCCATGGCCGAGCGGTACGGCGAGATGGTGAAGCGCGACCGGACCGTCCTGCGCGAGGCGCAGCGGCGCGCGTTCCAGGCCGTGCCCAAGGCGACCGAGGTCCGCGACGAGCTGGCGAGGCTCTTCCCCGACCCGCGCACGGCGCTGGGCGAGCCGGCCCGGCGCCGGCTCGAGGCGCTCCGCCGGCGCCAGGAGGGCCTGGAGCGGCGCGCCGGCGAGCTGCAGCAGGGGCTCTCCCGGCTCATGCGCGAGGCGCCGGTCTTCCCTCCTTCCGCGGCGGGGACGCTCTCCGAGTCCCGCGGCCACATGGGCCAGGCGGCCGAGGCGCTCGGGCGCGGGAACCCGCAGCGCGGCGCCGGGGAGCAGGCGCTCGCCCTCGACGCGCTCTCCCGGTTCCGCAAGGGGCTGGAGGAGGCGGCCCGCCGGTCGGGAGGCGCCGGCGGCAGCGGGTTCCCCTTCCCGTTCGCGGAGCAGGGCGGGTCGAGCGAGGGCGAGGGCTTCGAGCCCTCGCGCGAGCGCGTGGAGATCCCGGGTGCGGAGGCGTACAAGGTCCCGGAGGAGTTCCGCAAGGACCTGCTCGAGGCCATGAGGCAGGGGACGCCGGAGAGGTACCGTGGCGAGGTGCAGCGCTACTACGAGGAGCTCGTGAAGTGACCCCGGCGCTCGTCCTGGCGCTCGCGATGGCGCAGTCCTCCGGGGCGCTCCCGCCTCGCGCGCCCGCCTGGCGCGAGGGGGGGCCGGGCGCCCAGGCCCGGCAGGCGCTCCTCCTCCTCGCCGACGAGGACGTGGAGGGCGCCCGCGCCCTCCTCGAGCCCCTGCTCGCCGGGCAAGCGGGCGAGCCGCTCGTCTCGCTGGCGGGCGGCGTGCTGCGCTTCCACGAGCAGCGGTACGACGAGGCGGTCGCCCTGCTCGAGTCGGCCGGCGCGGGCGACGAGCCGGACGGGCCCCTCGAGATGGCGCGCGCCGCCCGGGAGGTGACGAGGAACCACGTCCGGGTGGAGAGCGCCCACTTCGTCGTCTCGGTCCCGAAGGGCAAGGACGAGGTGCTGGTGCCCTACGTCCTCGACGCGCTCGAGCGCCAGCGGGCCGCCCTGGCCGAGGACCTGGGCTGGGTCCCGCCCGGCAAGGTGGCGGTCGAGTTCCTGAACGGCGTGAAGGATCTGGCCCGGGTCTCGCCGCTCACCGAGGCGGAGATCCGGACCAGCGGCACCATCGCGCT
>DATIUR010000124.1:0-5529 GCA_035466675.1 Anaeromyxobacteraceae bacterium
CGACGACGTGACCACGCGGGCGCTCGCCTTCGGCACGGCCTCGCTCTCCACCCTCCAGGCCGCCGCCAGCCAGAGCGTGCTCGTCCCGCGGTTCGTGCCGTCCAAGAAGGCCCACTGGAACGGCCACCTCTACGCCTTCGACCTGTGGAGCGAGTTCACCGGCCGCTGCACCATCCCCCTCAGCGGCGCCAGCGGCCCCGGGAACGGCGACTACGACTGCGACGGGAAGTGCACGAGCGTGTTCCTGAAGGACAAGGAAGGCGACTTCATCATGGAGAACGCGGCCGGCGCCTTCATGAAGAACGACCCCAAGAGCGCGACCGCCTGCGGCTACGGGAACCTCTGCTCCACCTGCGCCAAGCCCCACGCCACGAGCCGCGCCATCCCGTTCTGGGACGCCGGCGACCGGCTCTCCCCCCTGGACGCGGACGGGAACAAGAAGGCGGTCAAGAACTGGAAGGAGTGGTACGAGCGGGCCATCTACACGGTGGTGGACGACGCCGCGCCCTCGGGCAGGTTCACCTCGGCCGACTCGCTCGTCCGCCTCGCCGCCGACTCGGCCACGGTGGGCAAGCTGCTTCCCTACCTGAACGTCCGGGGCAACGAGAGCTTCTGCAACGCCGTGGCCGACCAGCTGGCCGGGCAGGGGAACCCCGCCGCCGACGGCATCCGGAAGGACCTGGCCGCGGTGACCCCCAGCTACGTCCCCTGCGCCACCATCGTGGTGCAGTACCTGATGGGCGCCGACGTCTTCAACGAGCGGCGCTCGGAGGACCCCGCGGATCCGGCCTGCGCCGACTACAAGAGCGAGAAGTACTGCACGCGCGCCTACCAGCTCGGCGACGTCTTCCACTCCTCCCCGGTGGAGGTGTGGCCGCCGCTCTCCTCGGACGGCCTCCTGTGCGTGCGCGGCCTCCACCCGCAGTGCCTGCCCTCGCTCTTCTCGGCCTCCATCTCGAACCCGTCCAAGGCCGGGAACCAGAACGCCTACGACGACTACGCCAAGAGCGCGCGGTACAAGCACCGCGACAAGTTCGCCCTGGTGGGGGCGAACGACGGCATGCTGCACGCCATCCTGACCGGCCGCTGGCAGGCGGGGAAGGACGACCCCAGGACGCCGGCGCGGGAGGACCGGGCTCCGTACGAGGGCTACCACGACGCCGGCACCGGCGAGGAGATCTGGGCCTTCGTCCCGCCCGACCTGCTCACCAAGGCTCCGCTCCTGCTCGGGCGGATCCACCACTACTTCGTGGACGGCACGCCCATGGTGCGCGACGTCTGGATGGACGGGGGCACGGCGAACCAGGTCGGTGGCGCGGCGGTCAAGAACGGCGTCCGCGAAGGCAACGAGTTCCACACGGTGGCGGTGGTGGGGGAGCGGCGGGGCGGCACCAAGTACTTCGCGCTCGACGTGACCGACGCGAGCGACGATCTCGCCGCCAAGCCCCGCTTCCTCTGGCTCTACCCGCAGCCGGACGACCGCGAGGAGGTCGCGTTCGGCGAGACCTTCGCCGAGTTCGTGCCCACCCCGCCGCCCATCGGGCCGGTCCGGATCGACGCCGGGCCGTCGCCCTGCACCAGCCCGAACAACCGCGAGTTCCAGACGTCCTCGGGCGCGACCCGGTGCTTCGAGGAGCGCTGGGTGGCCTTCCTCTCCGGCGGCTTCGACCCGCAGTACACCAAGGGGCGCGGCGTGCACATGGTGGACGTCGCCAGCGGCGCCGAGGTCTGGGACTTCAGCCAGCCCAGGGGCGCCGCCTCGGGCTGCGACGCCACCAAGGATCCGCGCTGCCACCTCAACTACCCGGTGGCCGCCCCGGTCGGCATGATGATGTGGGGCAAGGCGGAGGCCTACCTGAGCGCGGCCGCGGTGGACGGCTACTTCGACACCGCCACCTTCGGCGACACGGGCGGCCAGCTCTGGGTGCTCCGCTTCAGCGACCCGGGCAAGCTCGGCGGCGACGGCAGGGCCACCAACTGGTGGGGCGCCCGCGTCTTCCAGATGAACGCGCCCGGCGCTCCGGCGAGCGGCGTGGACTACTGCGAGAGCCAGCCCTTCTTCCACATCACCGCCAACCTCCCGCTCCAGGCGAACGGGCTCTACCGGGTGCTGGCGGGGACCGGGGATCGCTTCAACCTGCTCGACCACGCCGGCGGCATCTGCAGCCCGGACAACCTGCGCGCCTGCGTCGCCAAGGGCTGCACGGTGAAGCTCGACGACGGCGTGGGGGGCGCGGGCGCGGTCTACGGCGTGGAGTCGATGCTGGGGACGGACTCCTACCACATGGCCCACAACCCCGCCTGCGGGGCGTTCGACGCCTCCGGCTACAGCTTCACCGGCGCGGGCGGCGGCGGATCCGTCTGCAGCTCGATCGTGTCGAAGATCAACCAGCTCTCCATCTCCTGCCCGGCGGCCCTGACCTGCAGCGGCTTCGACGAGGTGACGCAGAAGGAGCTGTCCGTCGCCTGCACCTCCGGCCACTGCACCGCGGGCTCGCTCGTCGACCCCGGATCGCCCGTCGACCTCAAGCCGTCGTCCGACCGCCGGAACTGGTACTTCTCCGTCCAGGTGTTCGAGAGCGCCGGGCCCCGGCGGATCTTCGCCGACCAGGCGGGCGCCATCGCCTACGACGCGGCCCGCCTCTCCGGGGCGGACCTCGTCTCCGTCAACGAGCACGACGCCAGCCCGGCCACCAAGCCCCTGGCCGACCCGGGAAGCCGGGGCTGGAAGTTCTACTTCGACCACGGGGCGCCCAACGCCAGCCCGGCCGACACGGTCGCGATCGACGCCGTCGACCACCACGTCTGGCGGGCCGACGAGCGCGTGGCCTCGACCAGCGCCGTGGAGGCCGGCTGCGCCTTCTGGAACACGCTCCAGGTGGCCCTTCCCAAGGAGGCCCTCACCGCCGACCCGCTCTCCGGCTGCCCCGCCAGCTCGCCCTGCAAGGCCGGGAAGAAGCAGCTCTCCTACCTCTACGGGGCGAAGCCGGGCACCGGAGGAACCTGCCTCTACGTGAGCGGCGTCGAGCAGCGCTCGCAGCGCACCGAGTCGATCGTGCCCCCCCACATCGGCAAGCTGGTCGCCTACGTCAGCTCCGGCCAGGTCTCCTTCGGCCTCACCTCGGTCCGCATCCCGCAGGGCGGCTCGAACATCTCGCTCGGCGAGGCGCAGGACGTGGCCTCGCTGGTGGAGTGGATCCCGATCGACAAGGACCTGGAGAAGTGCCGGCATTCGCCGAAGGCGACCGCGCCGGCCGAGTGCAAGTGACCCGCACGCGGCCCGTCGAGCGGGGGGGGCGCCAGCCCCTTCCTGCCGATCGCGAATGACGGGTACTAGACGGCGGTGCGCGATCCGGGATCACGGGAGCGCGGCATCCACCCACGGGCCCCGCGGGGGGAGGCGTTCCCCTCGGCGCTCCGCGCCTCGCAGGGCAGGGTCCGGCCGCCGCTCCCGTCCGCTCCCGCCGGCATCGACGCCCTGCCAGCACGCGGCCGTGCGGCGCGGATCGCAGCGGCTGGACCGGCGTCGCTGCCGGTCCGATCCCCGACCGAAGAAGCCCTCCCGCGCTCGAACGCTCCGCGCCTGCGGGCAACGCCTCCCGCGGGTCCCTGTCCCGCCGGCGGGTGCGCTCCCCGGCGCGGCGAGGCCCGGGGCCGCGCCGCGCAGCGAGCCGTCGGCGAGGGCCTGCCGGTTCCCTGTCAGCTGCGGTGCAACGCAAGTCCAGCCGCAGCCTTCCGGCCGGACGCGGCCGGCTGGTTTGCGTTGCCGCAGGGGTTCCGGGCGCGGGGAGACGGTTCCGGATTCCACGGCCACGGTCCACGCCCCGGCGAGCAAGCGCGCGGGCCCGGGCTCGTCCGCGCCGACGTCGGGAACGGCTGCCGGCGGAAGACTCGCCGCCGAGACGCGCCGAGCGAGGCGACCTCGGGCAAGGCCCCAGTCGAGTGCTTCAGGATCAAGATCGGTCGTTCAGTCCCCGATCCCGTACTTCGCCAGCCGGTAGCGCAGCGACCGGAAGGTGAGCGAGAGGAGCCGGGCCGCCTCGGTCTTGACGCCGCCGGCGCGCTGGAGGGCCTGCTCGAGCAGGCGGCGCTCGATCGCGTCGAGGTGCCCCTGCAGGTCGAAGCCGGACTCCGGGAGCTCGGGCGCCTCGGCCACCGGGGCGGCCGCACCGCGCACGGCGGCCGGCAGCACGGAGGGCTCGATCACGTCCCCGGCGGCCAGCGTGACCGCCCGCTCCACCACGTTGGCGAGCTCGCGGACGTTTCCGGGCCAGCCGTAGGCGGCGAGCAGCCGCTCCGCCTCCGGGGAGAGGCGCGGGCGCGGGCGGGCCAGCTCCGCCGCGAACCGGTCGAGGAAGTGGTCGAGGAAGAGCGGGACGTCCTCGCGGCGCTCGCGCAGGGACGGCATCCGGATCTGGATGACGTTGAGCCGGTAGTAGAGGTCCTCGCGGAACCGGCCGGCCCGCACGTCCTCGGCCAGGTCCCGGTTCGTGGCCGCCACGATCCGGGCGCCCACCGCGATGTCGGCCGATCCCCCCACCCGGCGGATCCTGCGCTCCTGGAGGGCCCGCAGGAGCTTGACTTGAAGGTGCGGCGACAGCTCCCCCACCTCGTCCAGGAAGAGGGTCCCGGTCCCGGCCACCTCGAACAGGCCGGTCTTGCGGTCGATGGCGCCGGTGAAGCTGCCCTTCTCGTGCCCGAACAGCTCGCTCTCGATGAGCCCCTCGGGGAGGGCCCCGCAGTTCACCGCCACGAAGGGAGCCCCGGCTCCGGCGCGGGCGTGGATGGCGCGGGCCACCACCTCCTTGCCCGTTCCGCTCTCGCCGGTGATGAGCAGGGTGGTGCGGGCGGTGGCCACCTTCTCGACCAGGGTCCGCACCTCCTCGATGGCCGCGGACCGGCCCAGGATCTCGGGCGTGTCGGCGGCTCGCCCGGCCCGGTGGCGCAGGGCGCGGTTCTCGGCCACCAGCCGGCGGCGCTCGAGGGCCTTCTCGACCACGAGCTTCAGCTCGTCCACCTTGAACGGCTTCAGCACGTAGTCGTAGGCGCCGAGCTTCATCGCCTGCACCGCGTTCTCGGTCGTGGCGAACGCGGTCACCACGATCACCTCGGTGGTCGGGGTGCGGTCCTTCACCGCCTTGAGCACGTCGATGCCCGAGCCGCTCCCCAGCCGGAGGTCGGTGACCACCAGGTCCACGTCGCCCTCGGCCAGGCGCGCCAGCGCGCCGGGCACGTCCGCCGCGGCGAAGACCTCGTGCCCCTGCTTGCGCAGGAGGATCTCGAGGAACTCCCGCATCGAGCGCTCGTCGTCCACGACCAGGATCGAGGGCATGGCGAGGCGATCCTATCCCACCCCGGGGCGCGCCGCGGCGGGGCGGGGAAGCCGGACCCGGAAGCGCGCCCCCCGGCCAAGGGCCGAGTCCACCGTGATGGTGCCGCCGTGGGCGTCCACGATCCGGTGCACCGTGGCGAGACCGAGCCCGGTGCCGGAGGGCTTGGTGGTGAAGAAGGGAAGGAAGAGGCGCTCCC
>DATIUR010000125.1:0-1831 GCA_035466675.1 Anaeromyxobacteraceae bacterium
GCAGGCGTCCGCACCGCCGCGGACGCCGTCGCGACGGCCGACGCGCTCCTCTCCTTCTCGCGGGTCGCCGCCGAGCGCGGCTACGCGCGGCCGGAGGTGGACGGGTCTGAGGCGCTCGAGATCGAGGACGGCCGGCACCCGGTGGTCGAGGCCGTGCTCCCGGACGGGCCCGCCGCGTTCGTGCCGAACGACGTGCACGTGGTCTCCCGCGGCGAGATCGAGGGTCGCGAGGGCCCCGGCGAGACCGGCTCCGTGCTCGTGGTCACCGGCCCGAACATGGCGGGGAAGAGCACCGTGCTCCGGCAGGCGGCCCTCGTGGCGCTGCTCGCCCAGATGGGCAGCTTCGTCCCGGCCCGCAGCGCGCGGGTGGGGCTGGTGGACCGGATCTTCACGCGGGTGGGCGCCTCGGACGATCTGGCCCGGGGCCGTTCCACCTTCATGGTCGAGATGACCGAGGCGGCCGCCATCCTGCACAACGCCACGCGGCGCTCGCTGGTGGTGCTCGACGAGATCGGGCGCGGCACCTCCACGTTCGACGGCCTCTCCATCGCCTGGGCGGTGGCGGAGCACCTGCACGACCGGGTGGGGTGCCGCACGCTCTTCGCCACGCACTACCACGAGCTGCAGGACCTGGCCCGGGAGCGGGAGGGGGTGCGGAACCTGACCGTGGCCGTGCGCGAGGTGGGGGACCAGGTGGTCTTCCTGCGCAAGCTCGTGGCGGGCGGCGCCTCCCGGAGCTACGGCATCGAGGTGGCGAAGCTGGCGGGCCTCCCGGCCGAGGTACTGACCCGGGCCCGCGAGATCCTCCGGAACCTGGAGGCCATGGAGGTGGACGAGGGCGGCCACGCCGCGCTGGCGCGCGGCCGGCGCCGGAAGGCCGATCCCTCGAGCCAGCTCGGCCTCTTCGAGGCCCCGCCCGATCCGGCCGCCGCCAGCCTGCGGGAGGAGCTGGCCGCGCTCGATCTCGACGCCCTGCGGCCCCTCGACGCCCTCAACCTGATCGCCGACTGGAAGAAGCGCCTCGGTTGAGGGCCGCCGGCGCGGGCGGCGCCAAGAAGAAAGGGGCCGGACGAGCCGGCCCCTTCCGGATCTGCGTTCGAAGGGTTGCCCTTACGCCTTCTTGTGGCACTCCGTGCACTTCTGCGGGCCCTTCGCCTCCTTCTTGTGGCACTCGACGCAGGTCCCGTGGGCCTTGTCCTTCCCGAAGCCCTCGATCTTGCCGCCCGCCGCGGTGGCGTGGCAGGTCTCGCACTTCAGGGCGGCGTGCTTCGCGTGCTCGAAGGTCACGTTGCCGTTCTTGGCCGGGAGGACCGTGGGAGCGGTCGGAGCGGCGGCGTTGGCGGCGAAGGCGAACACAGCGGCGAACAGCGCGGCGACGAAGAACTTTTTCACGTTCCGTGCTCCTGGATGCTGGGGCGGACCAGCCCGCCCGGGATTTGGACGCGAGACTGTACGCGATATTCAGGGGCGCCGAGAGAAAAAATCCGATGATCTCAGTGACTTGAGACATGTTCTCAGGCGGTCTACGCCCTGGGCGATAGCGCGCCGGCATGAGGGCAGACGGCCAGATCCCGGGCCCATGGAGCGCTCCGGGCGACGCCAAGACGCCCGAGACGCACATCGTGGTCGGATGTGCGCCGAAAATTGGACTGCCCCATGGGGCGGGGAGAGAGTGGCGCCCCCTGGGCCGCGCCCTCGCCGCCGCGCTGCTTCTTCTCGCGTTCCCGGCAGGGGCGGACGCGGGGACGAGAGCACGGGCCAGGCCCGCCGTCGAGGCACGCGCGCCCGCGAGAGCGTCCGCCAGACCGGGCGCACGCAGGCCGACGCTCGC
>DATIUR010000126.1:0-7778 GCA_035466675.1 Anaeromyxobacteraceae bacterium
GCACCTCTCGGCGCTGAAGGGCGGGCGCCTCGGCGGCCTCCTCGCGCCCGCCCCCGTGCGCGTCCTCGTCCGCTCCGACGTTCCGGGGGACGATCTCGCCACCATCGCCTCGGGCCCCGGCGCGCCCGACCCCACCACCTACGCGGACGCCGTACTTCCACGCCGTGCTCAACAACGCGACGCTGTTGAAGCTGCCGTTCATCTACGTCCTCGAGAACAACCTCTACCACCAGTACGCCCACTACTCGTATTCCTCGCCGTTGAAGGACATCGCCGACGCGGCCCACACGTACGGCATCCCCGGCGTGGTGGTGGACGGCCAGGACGTGTTCCAGGTGTACAACGTGGCCAAGACCGCGGTCGACCGCGCGCGCGCCGGCGAAGGGCCGACGCTGATCGAGGCCAAGACCTACCGCTACTACAACCACTGGGGGGCTCCCGGCGCCAAGCCCGGCGAGCTGGGCGCGTTCGGCTACGACCCGCTGGCCATCTCCTCCTTCCGTCCGGAGCGGGAGGTGCGCGAGTGGATGCAGCGCGACCCGGTCGACATCTGCCGCAACGTCCTCGTCAGCTGGGGCGTGCTGAACCGCGCCCGGGCCGACGCCATCGAGGCGGCCGCCAGGAAGGAGGCGGTCGAGGCCTTCGCCTGGGCCGACAAGCAGCCCTTCTGCAAGCCCGAGGACGGCGTCAAGAACGTGTTCGTCGAGGGCACGGTGCCCGCCCGGCAGCTCGCCTGAGGAGACGACCATGGCACGCAAGAGCTGGATGTACTCGGTCCTCGAAGCCGTCCAGTACGAGATGCGGCAGGACAAGAACATGGTCTGGATCTTCGAGCTCACCCCGCCGGTGGCCTCCACCCCGGGGAAGCCGGTGATCAACCTCGAGAAGGAGTTCGGACGGGTCCGCGTGGTGAACACCGGCATCGACGAGATGTGGATGGCCGCGTGCACGCTGGGAGCGGGGCTGGCCGGCTCCAAGGCGGTGACCTACATCCCCTACCAGGGGAACTGCATGTGCTTCCAGATCATCCAGAACCACGCGGGCAAGCTCCGCCACATGACCGGAGGGATGGCGGAGATGCCCATCGTGTTCATCCTGGAGATGACCGGGCAGACGCCGGGCTTCGCCGGCCAGCACTCCGACTACGAGATCGACACCTACTACGCGCACATCCCCGGGGTGAAGACGGTCGTCCCGTCCACCCCCTCGGACGCCAAGGGCATGATGGTGTCGGCGATCCGCGATCGCGACCCGGTCGTCTACCTCTACCCGGCGGGGCTGCGCGAGCTGATGGAGGAGGTGCCGGACGAGCAGTACACGACACCGCTCGACAAGGCCGCGGTGCGGACGACCGGCAGCGACATCACCATCGTCGGCTCCGGGGGCGGCATGCCCGAGGTGCTCAAGGCCACCGAGCGCCTGGCCCAGCAGGGCATGAAGGTGGAGACCATCGACCTGCGCTGCCTCAAGCCGATGGACACCGAGACCCTGGTCAAGTCGGTCCAGAAGACGAAGCGCCTCCTCACCGTCGACCAGTCGTACTACACCCTCTGCCCGGGCGCCGAGGTCATCGCCCGCTGCGCCGAGAACGTCGACGGCGCCCGGTTCAAGCGGGTGGCCTTCCCCGACGCGCCGCCGCCGGCCGCGCCGGAGATGTTCCTGTGGATGCGCCCCAACGCCGACCACGTCGTCGCCGCCGCCAAGAAGCTGGTGGGCTGAGGCGGCGGACGGGAGCGGACCCATGAACTTCGACCCGGCCCAGGGATCCCTCCCCTGCGCGAGCTGCGGCAGCTCCGACGCCCGCGCGGCCCGCGTGCGCTCCGCCTTCTGGCACGCCGATCGGCTGGTGGTGGTGGAGGACATCCCCGCAATCGTATGCGGGGCATGCAGCGAGCAGTACTACGCGGACGACACCGTGGTCAGGCTCGACATGCTCCGCGGCGAGGGCTTCCCGGCCGGGAAGGCCCGGGCCGAGCTGCGCGTCCCGGTCTTCTCCTTCCGGGACGGGAGCGACGCGGGGGCGGAGCCGTGACCGGAAGGCGCCGGCGGCGGCTGCTCGTGGCCGTCGGCGGCGCCCTCGTCCTCTCCCCGGGCCGGGGAGCGGCCGAGGACTACGACTTCATGCCGAAGGGCGGGCGCGCCCTGCTGCTCGAGCTGGTGGGAGCCCCGCCCGACCTGGCGGAGCTCCGCGCGCTCGCGAAGGCCCGGCGCACCGAGCCGCAGTGGCGCGCCTTCCTCGCCGGGCGGAAGAAGACCCTGACCGACCGGGAGCTGGCCACGCTGGCCGCCTACCTGGCGGTGAACATGCCGCTGCCCGGCGAGACCCTGAAGCGCGACGACCTCGCGGCCGCGCTGCCGCCGGACGGTCGCGAGCTGGGGTGGACCCAGTGCCAGTCCTGCCACTCGCTCTTCTCGAGCCACCTGACGCAGATCCGGGACCTGCAGGCCTGGCGAAACGTCTTCCTCTCGCCGTTCCACCGTGAGCTGAAGATGAGCCCACAGGAGCGCGAGGAGTTCGCGCGCTACTCGGCCGTCAACATGCCCATGAAGATCGAGGACGTCCCGCCGGACCTGCGGTTCTGAGGGGAGACAGCCATGCGCTGCATCCGTCTCGCCACGCGCGCCGCGCTCTCGACGGTCGGCGCCCTGCTCCTCGGCCTCCCGGCGGCCCGGGCCGGAGACGTCTTCGACTTCGTCCCGCCGGGGGGGCGGACGCTCCTGACCCGCACCCTGGAGAGCCGTCCGCCCGAGGCCGAGGCGCGCGCCCTGCTGACCGGGAAGCGCACGCGCGAGGAGTGGCTGGACCACCTGCGGGCGCGGGGCAAGGCCGTCCCGGCCCTGCGGCAGCTGACCGACCGCGAGCTGCTCACCCTGGCCGACTACCTGTCGTTCAACATGCCGCTGCCGGCGGAGAAGGTCCCCGCGAGCCTGGCGGCGGCGAGCTGGGAGAAGGTCCTCCCGCGGGACGGGCGCGACCTCGTGCTCGACACCTGCCAGAGCTGCCACATCATCACGGTCGTGGTCACGCAGGACCGGACGCGGGAGGCCTGGCTGGGCACCTTGAGCAAGCCGAGCCACGTCGAGATCAAGCTGAACCGCCAGCAGCGCGAGGCGCTGGTCGGCTACCTCGTCCTCAACGCGGCCATCCCCATCGACCTGGTGCCGGAGGAGCTCCGCGCCGGAGGGGCGACCTACTAGCGGGACCCGAGCGACCCGATGCTCTTCACGTCGCTCGAGTTCTTCGCGTTCCTGCCCCTGGCGCTGCTCGTGCACGCGGTCCTTCCCGCCGGGAGAGGCCGCGCCTGGCTGCTCCTCGCCAGCTGGTTCTTCTACGGCGCGCAGCGGCCCGCGAGCCTCCTCTACCTCGGCGCGGTGACGCTGGTCGTGGTGGCCTGCGGGCTCGGCCTCTCCCGCCTGGAGGGCGAGCGCGCCCGGCGCGCGCTCCTCGCGGCCGGCCTCCTGGCCGTGCTCGGCTCCCTCGTCCTCCTCAAGTTCCACGACTTCGTCGCGGGCGAGCTGGAGGGGATCGGCGGCGCCGCGCCGGGCTCCCTGCCGCGGCTCGGCCTGGCGGCCCCGGCCGGATTCTCGTTCTACGTCTTCTCCGCGGCGAGCTACCTGGTGGACGCCTCCTCCCGCCGCCTCCCCGGCCGGCAGGGCGCCCTCGACGTCGCCCTCTACCTGGCCTGGTTCCCGAAGGTCCTGGCCGGACCCATCGAGCGCGCCACGACCTTCCTGCCCCAGCTGGCGGCCGGCCTGCGGACGGATCCGGACCGGCTGGCGCTCGGGCTCCAGCTGGTCGGCTGGGGCCTGGTGAAGAAGGTCGTGATCGCCGACAACCTCGCGCCGGTCGTCGACAGGAGCTTCGGCATCGCGGCCTTCGCCTCGCCGGTCGACCTTCTCGTCGGCGTCTACTTCTTCGCCTTCCAGATCTACTGCGACTTCTCCGGCTACACCGACGTCGCCGTCGGCGTCTCGCTGCTCTTCGGGCTCCGGCTCGTGGAGAACTTCCGCCGGCCCTACCTCTCCCGCAGCACGGCCGAGTTCTGGGGCGAGCGCTGGCACGTCTCGCTGGGCCGGTGGTTCCGGGACTACCTCTACCTCCCGCTCGGCGGCAGCCGGGCCGGGCGGGCCCGCCACTACCTGAACTTGATGCTCGTGTTCGTGGTGAGCGGCCTGTGGCACGCCGGCCTCGGCTACGGCGTGGGGTGGACCTTTCTCGTCTGGGGCGCGCTCAACGGCCTCACCCAGTGGGCCGGCGTGGCGACGGGGCCGTTCTGGCGCCGCGCCGGCGAGCGGGTGCCGCGGCTCGCCCGCAGCGCCCCGCTCCGGGTGCTGCGGGTGCTGCTCACCTTCCACCTGATCGCCGTCACCTGGATCTTCTTCCGGGCCCGCTCGCTCGGCGACGCGTGGCTCGTGCTCCGGAAGATCGCCACCCACCTCGTCGAGATCCCCGCCCTGCTGGGGAGGTTCCCATTCACCGCGGAGCACTGGACCGGCTTCGTCCTGATCGCGCTCCTGGTGGCCGTCGAGATCGTCGACGAGCGCCGATCGATCTTCCAGCGGCTGGCGGCGGCGCCGGTGGCGGTGCGCTGGGGTCTCTGGTACCTCGCCCTCCTCGCCCTCCTCCTCCTGGGGCGATGGCAGGCGCGGGAGTTCATCTACATGCAGTTCTGAGACATGAGACGCCCCGCTTCCTCCGCGATCCTCTTCACGGCCATCGGCCTGGCCCTCTACGCGGTCGTGTACCTGGCCTCCGAGCGGCTCGTGGTCCGCACCGGACACGCCAACCCGTTCTTCAAGATGGCGACCTCGCCGGAGGAGACGGTCGACTGGCTCGTCCTGGGCGCCTCCCACGCGATGCCGCTCGACTTCGACGACTTCGAGGAGCGGATGGAGGAGGAGACCGGGCTCGTCATCCTGAACCTGGCCGCCCCCGGAGCGGGCCCGCTCTACAACCGCTTCGTGCTGGAGGAGTTCCTGCGGGCGCGCCGCGCGCGGAACCTGCTCTACGTGGTCGACTCCTTCGCCTTCTACTCGCGCACCTGGAACGAGGACCGCTTCTCCGACGCCAAGCTGCTGCGGCGCACGCCGTTCCAGCCCGCCGTGGCCCGGCGCCTGTGGACCTACGTCCTCGACGAGGGCGTGGATGCGCGCGCCGTCCTCGACTACCTGACCGGCTTCTCCAAGGTCAACAACCGCGAGCGCTTCCGGCGCGACGAGTGGGAGGGCGAGGCCCAGTTCGATCGCGCCTACCGGCCGTCGGCGGCGGCCACCAGGAAGCGCGTCGACTACCTCTATCCGGACGGGACCCCTCCGGACGTCCTCGCGCGGCGGCTCGAGACGCTCTCCTCGCTCCTCGACCTCGCCCGCGGCGCCGGCGCGAGCGTCGTCGTCCTGAAGATGCCGGTGCCGCCGCAGTTCCTGGCGGCCCTTCCCGGGGAGCCGGCGTTCGACGCCGCCCTCTCCAGGCTTCTCGCCGGGCGTGGCGTCCCCTATCACGACCTCGCCGCGACGATGGCCGAGCCGCGCTTCTACTTCGACACGGATCACCTGGGCAGGGCCGGCCTGACCGAGCTGTTCGGCCGCGACCTCGGTCGCATCCTCCGGTCCGGCCGGGGCCGGTGAGCCGCGGCGCGGGGGGCTGCGCCGGTCAGAACGTGTCGCCGAGCGAGAAGTGGAAGGCCCAGGTCGGCTCGTCTTGCCCGGGGGGGAGCCCGCGCAGCGGCGGCAGCCCCTCGCGCCAGGTGAGCCCGCGCTCCCATCGCGTCGGGATCCGGACCGCCACGTCGACCCGGAGCGGCCCCACCGGCGTGGCGTAGCGCAGGCCGAGCCCGCCGGCCCACTGCAGGAAGCCGGGGTCGAAGGCCCCCCGCCACGTGCCCGGGCGCCCGTCGTGGTCGGACACGTTCCCCATGTCCAGGAACAGGGCGCCGCTCCAGCTCTCCGACGCCGACACCCGCAGCTCCACCGAGCCGTCCAGGAGGCCGTTGCCTCCCACCGGCACCCATCCGCCCTCCGCGTCCGGCGCGTAGGGCGACAGGCGGGTGGTGGCGAAGCCGCGCATCGAGCCGGGACCTCCGCCCAGGAAGCGGGCGGTCACGGGCGGCGCGGACTCCTCGTGGACGGGGACGAGCGCGCCCACCCGGAGCCTGGCTCCGAGCACCGTGCGGGCGGAGGGCGACCAGTACGCCTTCACCTCCGGCACGACCCGCAGGTAACGGTACCCGTGGCTGCCGACCCGGAACCCCTCCTGGAGCGAGAGCGCGGCGACCAGGCCGCGCTTCGGGTTGAGCGGGTCGTTCGTCCCGTCCCAGCGGAGGCGCTGCTCGAAGTAGGAGAGGACGCAGCGGTCGTCCACGCAGGCGAGCTCCGACTTCTCGATCCCGGCGGCGAGGTCGCCGCTCACGAGGTAGAGCTCGGCGTTGTACGACGGCACGAACGACCAGCGGGGCGCGAGCCGCACCGGCAGGGCCACCAGCGCCGACTGCGACCAGAAGTCGTAGGCGGGCTCCATCCCCCGTTCCAGCTTGGCGCGCGCCGAGAAGTCGATCCGGTCGGAGATCGCGCCCGGCTGGTAGTACTCCGCGGTGAGGTCCCCCACCACCGCCTCCTTCGACGTGCCCCAGGGGCTCGGCAGCCAGGCGTAGCCGGCGCGCCCGTCGAGCGAGATGCGCCGCAGGGCGCCGAACGCGTTCCGGTGGGTCCAGCCGGCCATCGCCCCGGCCCGCCACCGGCTGGCGTCGACCGCGAGCCCCGGGCCGGCGCGGACGGTGCGGAAGGGGGCCTCGCGGACCTCCACCACGACCGGGATCACGCCCCGCTCCGGATCGGGCGTGCCGCGGCCGACCCGCACGGCGCCGAAGACGCCCAGCCCGAAGAGGCGGGCCTGCGCCGCCGCGAGCTTCGACTCCTTCCAGGGCCGGCCGGTCTTCACCTCGAGGGCCGCCTGCCTGCGGATCGTCTCTTCCGGCACCGCCGTGGTCCCCTCGACGCGAACGGGCCCGAAGGCCCAGCGAGGTCCCGCGTCGACCTGGTAGCGCGCGGAGGCGCTGCCCTCCTGCGGGACCACCCGGGCCGACTGCTCCACCTTCGCGGTGGCGTACCCCTCCTCGAGCAGGGTGGAGAGGATCCGCTCCCGGGTGGCGTCGTAGGCGGCCTCGGTGAAGACCGCGCCGGCGCGAAGCGGGAGATCCCGGAGCCGGGCGTCCGCCTCCGGCGCTTCCGCCAGGCCGACCACCTCGACCGCCGTCACCGTGACGGGCGGCCCCTCCTCCACGCGCAGCACCACCCGCACCCGGCCCGCGCCGAGCGCCAGGACCTCCCCCTCCCCGACGCTCGTGGCGTAGTAGCCCCGCTGCCGGTAGTAGGCCTCGATGCGCCGGCGGTCCACCTGGAGCGCGTCGCGATCGAGCCGCGGCTCCTCGCCGGAGTAGAGCAGCGGCGTCCCGAGGAGCGGCAGACGCTCGAGGGGGCCGCGCTGCCGGGTGGCGAGCTTCTCGCGGAGGTCGTCCTCGTCCACCGCCCGCACGCCGGCCAGCCGGAGGTCCCAGACCACCGGCCCCTCCCCCGCCCGGCCCCCGTGCGCGCAGCGGAGGGCGCCCGCCGCGAGGAGCCCGAGGACGGCGGCGGCCGCGCGGGTCACGGGGCGAGCCCCGCGCGGCGGGGTGGTTCGCGTCGTGGGGGCCGACCGGGCATGGGGCCCGGCCATTATCGCGCACTCGGCGGGCGCCGCCTGCGGCAGCCGCGCCGCCCCGGTCAGGCGGGCGAGGAGAGCAGGA
>DATIUR010000127.1:0-12430 GCA_035466675.1 Anaeromyxobacteraceae bacterium
GGGCGGCCCGGACGGCCGCCGCGCCCAGCCACGCCACGAGGGCCCCCCCGCCGACCTGGAGGGCGCGCAGCAGCCCGACCGGCACCTGCGAGAGCACCGCCAGCACCACCGCGATGACGAGAGGGTCCGACACGAGGGGGACGGCGGCGAGCGGCAGGGCGCGGAGAGGGCCGCTCCGGACCGCCTGGGCGAGCAGGTAGGCCTGGAACGGGCCGGGCTGGGCAGCCGCGCCGAAGCCGAGGGTGGCGCCCTGGGCGAAGAGCATCGCGGCGCACCCTACCGCACCGGGCGCGGCCGCGCCCATGGCGATCCACGCTCCGTCGCGCTAGGTTTGGCATCGCCCGCGGCTGGGAGGCCCGGGATCGGAACGTGCGCGACCCCGTCACCCTGCCCCTCTGGCTCGCCGCGGCACTCGCGGCCCTGGCCGCGGTGGCGGTCCTCGACCGGCTGCTCTTCCCGGGCCTGCGCTGGTTCCTGCGGCGCCGCGTGCAGGGGGTCATCGACCGGATCAACTCCCGGCTGCGCCTGCGGATCCACCCGTTCAAGCTCACGCGGCGCGCCGTGCTGGTGGACCGGCTCCGCTACGACCCGCGCGTCCTCGAGGCGGTCGAGGCCCATATGCGCGAGACGGGCGAGCCGCGCGAGGTGGTCTCCCGGCGCGTCCTCCGCTACGCCCGCGAGATCGTCCCCTCCTTCAACGCCTACGCCTACTTCCGGCTGGGCTACTGGGTGGCGCGGGGGGCCGCGCGCGCGCTCTACCGGGTCCGGGTGGGCTACGCGGACGACGCCGGGCTCTCCCGGGTGGAGCCGGGCGCGAGCGTGGTCTTCGTGATGAACCACCGCAGCAACATGGACTACGTGCTGGTGAGCTACCTCGCCGCCGAGCGGACCGCCCTCTCCTACGCGGTGGGCGAGTGGGCCCGGACCTGGCCGCTCCAGACGCTCATCCGGGCCATGGGGGCCTACTTCATCCGGCGCGACTCCCGCGATCCGATCTACCGGAGGGTGCTCGAGCGCTACGTGCAGATCGCGACCGAGTCCGGCATCGTGCAGGCGGTCTTCCCGGAGGGCGGCCTCACCCGCGACGGCGCGCTCCGCCCGCCGCGCCTGGGCCTGCTCGAGTACATGCTGCGGGCCTTCGACCCGCGCGGCGGCCGCGACCTCGTCTTCGTGCCGGTCGGCATCAACTACGACCGGGTGCTCGAGGACCGGGCCCTGCTGGCCGAGGGCGGGGGCGAGCGGTCCGGCGCGGTGAGCAAGAGCGCGGCGGCGGCGCGCTTCGCGCTGCGCCAGGCGGCGCTGTGGGTCCTGGGCCGCTGGCACCGGTTCGGCTACGCCTGCGTGAACTTCGGGAGCCCCCTCTCCATGCGCGAGTGGCTCTCGGCCCGCGGCGTCGACCTGCGCGCCCTGCCGCGCGAGGAGCGGATGGCCGTGGTCCAGTCCTTCGCCGGCGGGCTCATGGCCGAGGTGGGGCGGGTGGTGCCGGTGCTGCCGGTCTCGCTCGTGGCCACGGTCCTGCTCCAGGCGGACGGGCGCCCCCTGGGCGAGCTCGAGCTGCACGCGCGGACGCAGGCGCTCCGGCGCCGCCTGGAGGGCTCGGGCGCGCACGTCTACGTCCCGCGCACGGACGAGGAATACGCCACCGCGGTGGGCCTGCGCATGCTCACCCTGCGGCGGATCGTGGAGGCGCGCGGCGGCGCGATCGCCCCGGTCCCCGCGGAGCTTCCCCTGCTCCGCTACTACGCGGCCGCCATCCGGCACCTCCTCCCGGAGGCGGCCGCGCCGGAAGGATCCGGCCCGGCGGGAGCGGGGGGCACTACCGCGCCGGCAGCTTGAGGCCCATCTCGATCATGGCGAGGAGGGCCTCGGCGTTCCCCCTGGCGTCGTTCACCGGATCGTGGTCGTGGGGCGTCTTGCGCAGGTGCTTCCAGGTGGCCCAGCCGTCCTTGACCATCCCGCAGTAGAGGTCGCCGATCCGGCGGCCGCTCCAGCCGAAGGGGTTGCGGCCCAGGTAGGTGTGGAAGTACCAGTTCACGAACTGCCAGTCGAAGGCCAGGTTGTCGGAGCAGAACATCGGCCGGCCCTTCGAGCTCTCCAGCACCCACCGCTCGAAGGCCGCCATCACCTCCGCCGGATCGTCGAACCCGAGGTGCTCCGCCCGGGTGACGCCGCTCACGGCCAGCGCCTCCGGGAGCCAGGCCTCCGAGATGGGGCGCACCCGCCCGCGGAAGGTCCGCCCCAGCGACGGCTCGACCACCACCGCCCCGAGCGAGACCATCGAGTACTTGCCGGGGATGGGGCCGTCCGCCTCCACGTCCACCACGATGAGCGACATGGACGGATCATGGCACGCGCCGGCCCCCGGCGCCCGACCCGTTGCGCCGAGGCGGGCCCTCTGCTTTCCTCGGCTGGTGCGACCCGCCACCCTCGCCGCGCCCCTCCTCGCCCTTTGGCTCGCCTCCGCGGCCGGCTGCCGCCGGGACGAGCCCCGGGGCACGCGGCCGGCTCCGGCGGCGGCCCCCGCCATCACCTTCCGGATGTCCGACCTGGCCGCGGCGACCGCCTTCGACGCGGCCGTGGCGCGCCTGTCCCTGCTCGCGGCCACCTACCAGAGCTGGCTCATGATCGAGCCGCGCGACCTCCGGGCCCGCACCGACGACCTGGCGCCCCGACTCGACTCCGCCGCGGCGGAGCTCTCCGCGGCCCTCGAGGCGATCCGCCACCCGGAGGACCGGGCCCGGGCCTCCCGCGTGGCCGGGGCCGCCTCCCGCTGGCCCCGCCTGCTCGCCGCGGCGCGCGAGGAGGTGCTGGCCGGGGACCGCGCCCGCACCTCGGCCGCCGACGCGCTCGCCGCCGTGGACGAGGAGGTGGGTCGCGCCCTGCTCGACTACCGCCGGTTCCGCTCCGAGTGGAGCCTGGCCGACGCCCCGCTGGAGGCGCCGGCGGTGGTGGGGTGGCTCCAGGCCCGCCGCGACCTCGAGCGCATCGAGGCCTCCCTGGGCGAGCGGATGCCGGCCGAGGGTGGCGTGTCGCTGGCCCGGCCGGAGACGTTCCGCAAGGCGGTGGAGGAGGCGGCTGGACGGGCCCGGGCCGGCGCCGCCGCCCTGGACGACGCGCGGCGGGTCCAGGCGCTCGCCTGGATCGACGCGCAGGAGCGGGCCATCGGCGCCATGCTCGAGCTCGCCGCCGCGCAGGAGCCTCCCCAGCGGGCCCGCGCCTCGCTCGCCTACCAGTCGCAGAAGCTGGCGGTCCTGGAGGCGACCGCGGAGTACACGAAGCTCACCGCCGGTCGGTGAACGGCGGACCCCGACCGGAGGTCGAGGCGCGCCGGACCCCGTGGTAGGGTCCCGCCCGGAACACCGACCCCGGAGGGACCATGCGCCTCACCCCGACCACGCGGCTCGTCGCCGCCGCCCTGCTCGTCTTCCTCGCCACCGCCGCCCTCTGGTGGCTCGTGGGCTACCAGATCGGGAAGGGACTCCTCGAGGAGGCCGGCGGCGGCGGGGCCTGGCGCGCCGCCTTCGGCTTCCGCGACGGCGGGGTGGCCCGCCTCCTGGTCCTCGCCCTCCTCGGGGCGCTCGCCCTCGGCGCCGCGGGCGCCGCCCAGGGCGTCGCCCGCTGGGCGCTCGTGGCCGGCCTCGGCCTGGGCGGCGCCTTCGTGCTGGGCGCCCGGGACGGCGCGCTCGCCGGCGTGATGCTCTTCGTGCTCGCGGTGGCGGCGGTGGACGAGGCGGCCGCGGGAGCGCCCAGGCTCGTGGCGGCCCTGGTGCTGGGCCTGGCCGTCGCCTTCGCGCAGGTGCTGGACGGCCCCTTCACGGTGGGGCAAGGTGCCCTGGCGGTGGGCCTGCGCGGCGCGCTCTTCTGGTGGCCGCTCCTGGCCGGACCGCACCTCGTCGAGGAGTACGTGCTGGGCGCCAGGCCCTGAGCGCCCCGCTCCGCCGGGATCCGGATGCTCGAGAACGCCGTCGCCCTCCTCGCCCGCAACCCGCTCCTCCTCCTGTCCCTCGTCATCGCGCTGGGCGTGCCGCTCGGCCGGATCGAGCTGCGCGGGAGCCGGCTGGGGGTGTCGGCCATCCTCTTCGTCGGGCTCGCCGCCGGCGCGCTCGACCCGCGGCTCGAGCTGCCCGAGGTCGTCTACATGCTCGGGCTCGTGATCTTCGTCTACACGGTCGGGCTCGCCAGCGGGCGCGCCTTCCTCGCCTCGCTCCGGCGCGAGGGGCCGCGGGCCGTGCTGCTGGCGGCGGGAGCGGCCGCGTTCGCGGCCGCGCTGGCCATCCTGGCCGGGCGGATCCTGGGGGCGGACCGCGGCTCGGCGGCGGGCCTCTTCGCCGGCGCGCTCACCAGCACGCCCGCCCTGGCCGGCGCCATCGAGACCCTCAAGCTGGCGGGCGACGCCGAGGCGCTCCGGCGCCCGGTGGTGGCCTACTCCATCGCCTACCCCATGGGCGTCCTGGGAGTGGTGCTGGCCATCCGCTTCGCCGGGCGCGTGCTGCGGATCGACCCGGCCGAGGAGCGGCGCCGGCTGGCCGAGATGGGGGCCGAGAACGAGCCGCTCGAGTCGACCACCATCGCGGTGACGAACGACATGGGCCCCCTCACCCTGGACGAGCTCGGCCGCGGCCTCCGCTGGCACGTCATCTTCGGGCGCATCCGACGCGGCGATCAGCTCCTCCTGGCGGCGCCGGAGGAGCGGCTGCGGCCGGGCGATCGGGTCACGGCGGTGGGCACCGCCGCGGAGCTGGCGCGGGTGACGGAGCGGCTGGGGCGCGTCTCCGAGGAGCGCATCGACCTCGACCGGAGCGAGTTCGACCTCCGGCGGATCTTCGTTTCGAACCCGGAGGTGGCGGGGATCCCGCTCGAGCGGCTCGACGTGCCGCACCGGCTCGGCGCGGTGGTGACCCGCGTGCGCCGCGGCGACGTGGACCTCCTGCCCGATCCGAAGATGCGCCTCGAGATCGGCGACCGGGTGCGGGTGCTCGCCCCCGTGAAGCGCCTCCCCGAGGTGACCGCCTGGTTCGGCGACTCCTACCGGGGCGCGAGCGAGCTGGACATCCTCACCTTCGGCCTCGGCCTCGCCCTCGGCCTGCTGGCCGGGATCGTGCCCATCCCGCTCGGCGGCGGCGCCCGCTTCACGCTCGGCTTCGCCGGCGGCCCCTTCCTCGTCGCGCTCGTCCTCGGCACGCTGGAGCGCACCGGCAAGGTGGTCTGGGCGCTCCCCTTCAGCGCCGGAGTGGCGCTCCGGCAGGTGGGGCTCATCCTCTTCCTTGCCGGGATCGGGACCCGGGCCGGGGCGGGCTTCGGCCCCACCATCGCCAGCCCGGCCGGCCTCGCCTTCCTCGTGGCCGGGGCGGCCATCACGTTCGCCACCGCGGCCGGGGCGCTCCTGGTGGGCCACCGCCTGCTCCGCGTGCCCATGCCCGTCCTGGCCGGGATGGTGGCCGGCATCCACACGCAGCCGGCCGTGCTCGGCTGGGCCGTCGAGCAGGCCCGCAGCGAGGCCCCGAACCTGGGCTACGCGGCGGTGTACCCGGTCGCGACGCTCGCCAAGATCCTGCTCGTGCAGGTGGTGCTGGCGCTCGGCTGACCGCCCGGTTACGATCGCGCCGCGAGAATGCAGGAAGTCTTCGGGAACACCCTCGGCCTCAAGCCCTCCCAGCTTCACGCCCTCCGCCGCACCTACCGCCGCCGCGTCGAGCCCGAGGCCATCGTCTCGCCCGAGCTGGCCCGGCACCTCACCGAGATCTCGCGCGAGACGAACCGCCAGGTCGGCGTGCTGCTCGACCGCAAGGGGGACGTGCAGGCGGTGATGGTGGGGGACGCGCGCCGGCTGGAGCTGCCCGACGTGGGGCGCGCCCGCGCGGGCGAGAGCCGGCTCCGAGGGCTCCGGCTCGTGCACACGCACCTCGGCGGCGAGCCGCTCACCCGCGACGACCACACCGACCTGGCGCTCCTGCGGCTCGACCTGGTGGCGGCGCTCGAGGTGCGCGGCGACGGGCTCCCCGGCAGGTGCCACTACGCCCACCTCCTCCCGGAGAACCCGCAGGGCGCCCTGTGGAAGGACGACCAGGCGGAGAGCGTCCACGACCTCTCCTACGACGCCCGGGCCGGGGCGCTGGCGCTCGAGGAGGAGTTCGCGCGGGCGCGCGCCCTGCGGCGCACGGGCGGCCGCGATCGCGCCCTCCTGGTGGGCTTCGGCGGCAAGGGGCGGACGCGCGCGGAGGCGGAGGCGTCGCTCGAGGAGCTGCGCGAGCTGGCCCGCACGGCCGGGGTCGAGGTCCTGGAGACGACGCTCCAGATGCGGCGCGATCCCGACCCGCGCTACCTCATCGGGAAGGGCAAGCTCGAGGACCTGGTGCTGCGCTCCATGCAGCTCATGGCGGACCTGGTGGTGTTCGACGCCGAGCTGTCCCCCTCGCAGGCCCGCCACATCGCCGAGGTGACCAGCCTCAAGATCCTGGACCGCACCCAGCTCATCCTCGACATCTTCGCCCAGCGGGCCCAGTCGGGCGACGGCAAGCTCCAGGTCGAGCTGGCGCAGCTCCGCTACCTCTACCCGCGCCTGGTGGGACGCGACCCGTCGCTCTCGCGCCTGGCCGGCGGCATCGGCGGCCGGGGCCCGGGCGAGACCAAGCTCGAGATCGACCGGCGCCGGGTGCGCGACCGGATCACCGCCCTGGAGCGGCGCATCGAGGCGCTCTCCGGGAGCCGCGCCCTGCGCCGCAGCCAGCGCAACGAGCGCGGGCTGCCGGTGCTCTCCATCGTCGGGTACACCAACGCCGGCAAGTCCACCCTCCTCAACGCGCTCACCGACTCCTCGGTGCTCACCGAGGACAAGCTCTTCGCCACGCTCGACCCGACCAGCCGCCGGCTCCGCTTCCCGCGGGACCGCGAGGTGATCGTCACCGACACCGTGGGGTTCATCCGCGACCTGCCGCCCGACCTCGTGAACGCCTTCCGCGCCACGCTCGAGGAACTGGACGACGCCGACCTGCTCCTGCACGTGGTGGACGCCTGCGACCCGCGCGCCGCCGACCGGATCTCGGCGGTCGAGCGCATCCTGGCGGACCTGGGCCTCTCCGGGAAGCCGCGCCTGCTCGTCTTCAACAAGATCGACCGCCTCCCGCCCGGCGAGGGGGCGGCCCTGGCCCACCAGATGGGCGGCGTGGCGGTCTCGGCCGTCTCCCGGGACGGGATCCCCGACCTGCTCCACCGCTGCGACCGCATCCTCTGGGCGGACGGCCGGGTCCCCTTCGAGGAGGTGGCCCGGGGCGCCCCGGAGCCGGCGACGACGCAGGAGCCCGCGGCGGCCGGCGAGGCCGTCCCCCGGCTCCTCCCGGCGGCGCTGCGTCAGATCTCGTAGGCGGAGGTGGCCCGGCCGAGCCGCTCGGCCAGCTGGTCGAGCTCGCGGGCCGACTCCTCGGTCCGGCGCGCGCCCTCCACGGTGTCGCGCATGGTCTCGTGCAGGAACTCCACCGCGGCGGCGATCCCCTCCATCTCCTCCGCCTGCTTCTGGGTGGTCTCGGCGATGGCGCGGGCGGCCCGGGCCGATTCCTCGAAGGCGGCGGCCAGCCCGGCGATCTTCTCCCCCACCATCGCCGCCGAGCCGCCGGCGGCGCGGGCGCTCTCCGACCCCTCGGCCGTGGCCGACACGACCCGCCGGGTGGCTCGCTGCAGCGCCACCAGCCGGGCCCGGACCTCGGCGGTGGCCCGCTGCGACTGCTCCGCCAGCCGCCGCATCTCCCCGGCCACGATCGCGAAGCCGCGCCCCTCCTCGCCCACCTTGGCCGCCTCGATCGAGGCGTTGAGGGCGAGCACGTTCGACTGCTCGGAGAGGTCCTTCACGGTGGCGATGATCCCGGCGATGCGGACCGTCTCCTCCGAGAGCTCGGTCACGGACTCCGCGATGGCTCCCACCCGGGCGTCGAGCGCGCGCAGCCCCTCCATCCCCCCGCGGACCGCCTGCTCGCCGTCCGTCCAGAGCGACTCCGACCGGGTGGCCACGTCGATGACGAGGCGCGCGCTCTCGGTCGCGGCCCGCGACGTCCTGGCCAGGTCGATCACGTTGTGCGCGGTCTCCTCCAGGGCGGCGGTCTGGCCCGCCACCGCCCGGGCCTGCTGGCGCGTGCTCTCCGACACCAGGTGCGCCTTCTTCGCCATCGCCCCCGCCGACTCGCGCAGCTCGCCCAGCGCGGCGCGGAGCCCGCCCGAGAGCCGCGAGAGCGACTCGGCCACCTCGGACATCTCGTCCCCGCGGGCGACGCGGACGTCGAGCCGGAGGTCTCCACCGGCCATGCGCCGGGCCGCCTGCGCCACGGCGGAGGCCGGCGCGGTGACCCGCCGGGCGAGGAGCCAGCCGAGCGCGGCCGCGAGGGCCGCCGCCGCCAGCGCCACCGTCGCGACCCGGGCCGGGGCGCCGGCGACGAGCGTCGGGCCCGAGCCCGGAGCGATCGCCACCTCCACCTCGGCGGCCGCCGCGCCGCCGGGCACGGGGCGGCGCGAGACCACGAGGCCGCTCTCCCCGGCGCGCGCGGGATCTCGGGCCTCGGCGATCGGGCTCCCGCTGCGGCCCAGCACCGCCACCCGGACCAGATCGGGCGCCGAGGCGCGCACGCCCTCGAGCCACCGGGCGAGCCCCTGGGGAGCGGCCGAGCCGCTCGCCAGGCCCTGGGCGATCGTCTCGCAGACGGCCTCGGCCCTCCGGCGGAGCGCGTCGTCCGCCAGCCGGCGCATCCTGGCCTCGAAGGCGCCGAGCGCCAGCGCGAATGCGACGAGCACCGCGGCGCCGGTGGCGGCGGCCACCTTGCGCCGAAGCCGCCCGTGGGTCCCGGGGCCCGTGGCTGCCGTCGAGGTCACCGGCGGGACTCTAGCAGGACCCCACCGTCCGGTTTAGAGTCCCCGGCCATGAGCGATCCCCGCCCCGCCTCGACGTCCCCGTCCGATGCGCCGCAGCGAGAGTTCCGCCCCTACGTCGCCGCCGAGACCTCCATGGCGGAGCTCACGCCCAAGGCGCTCGTGGCCGGGGCCTTCTTCGGCATCGTCTTCGGCGCCGCCACGGTCTACCTCGCCCTCAAGGCGGGCCTGACCGTCTCGGCCTCCATCCCCATCGCCGTGATCGCCATCTCGCTCGGACGGATGCTGCTCAAGACCACCATCCTGGAGAACAACGTCATCCAGACGGCGGGCTCGGCCGGCGAGTCGATCGCCGCCGGCGTGGTCTTCACCCTGCCCGACTTCCTCTTCCTCTCGGTCGGCGACCAGGGGAGCTCGGTCGGGGCCGGGTACTTCGACTACCTGACCCTCTTCCTCCTCTCGCTGGTGGGCGGGATCCTCGGCGTCCTGATGATGATCCCGCTGCGCCGCTCCCTCATCGTGAAGGAGCACGGGACGCTCCAGTACCCCGAGGGCACCGCCTGCGCCTCGGTGCTCATCGCCGGCGACCGGGGCGGCGACTTCGCCAAGGCCGCCTTCCAGGGCGTGGGGATCGCCTTCGCCTACGCGCTGCTCCAGAAGGTCTTCCACGTGGTGGCCGAGACGCCCGCCTTCGTCACGCGGCAGGTGAACAAGTGGCTCCCCTCCGCCACCGTGAACGCCGAGATCACCCCCGAGTACCTGGGGGTGGGCTACATCATCGGCCCCCGCATCGCCGGCGTCCTGGTGGCCGGCGGGGTCCTCGCCTGGCTCGGCCTCATCCCGCTCCTCTCGGTGCTGGTGCCGCCCGACGTCATCGCCGGGCAGCTCGTGAAGCTGGGGTTCATGAAGGACCTCGCCACCGCCGGCGGAGCGGGCGGATGGGACCCGGCCACGCACACCTTCGCCAACATGCCCGGCGCCGTCTACCGCGCCTACGTGCGCCAGATCGGCGCCGGGGCGGTGGCGGCGGGCGGGTTCATCACGCTCCTCAAGACCTTCCCCACCATCTGGGCCTCGCTGCGTGATTCCGTCCGCTCGCTGGGCGACAAGGTGGCGGCCTCGTCGGTGCGCCGCACCGACCGCGACCTCTCCTTCGTCACCGTGATCGTCGGGTCGATCGGCCTGGTGGTGCTCCTGGTCTTCCTGCCCATGGTCCCGGGCGACACCTTCGTGCAGAAGTTCTTCATCGGCCTGCTCGTCATCGTCTTCGGCTTCGTCTTCGTGACGGTCTCCTCCCGGATCGTCGGGATCATCGGCTCCTCCTCGAACCCCATCTCCGGGATGACCATCGCCACCCTGATGGCCACCGCCATGGTCTTCGTGGGGCTGGGCTGGACCGGCCGGGCCTACGAGCCGATGGCCCTGGTGGTGGGCGGCATGGTCTGCATCGCCGCCGCGAACGGAGGCGCCACCAGCCAGGACCTCAAGACCGGCTTCCTGGTGGGGGCGACCCCGCGGGCCCAGCAGATCGCGCTCTTCGTGGGGGCCGCCTTCTCGGCGATCGTGATCGGCCTCACCGTGAAGCTCCTCGACACGCCCACCGCCAAGATGGTGGCGGCCGGCGTGGGCGAGCACGCCATCGGGAGCCAGTTCTTCCCCGCCCCGCAGGCGACGCTGATGGCGACGCTCATCAAGGGGCTCCTCTCGCTCAACCTCGACTGGCACTTCGTGCTGGTGGGGGCGTTCTTCGCCGTCACCATGGAGCTGTGCGGCGTGAAGTCGCTCTCCTTCGCGGTGGGCCTGTACCTGCCGCTCTCCACCACCCTCCCCATCTTCGTGGGCGGCGCGGCCAAGGGGGTGGCGGACTGGGTCGGCGCCCGCCGGGGCCAGAAGCCCGAGGACAGCGAGCTCGGCTCGGGGAGCCTCTTCGCCACGGGCCTCGTGGCGGGCGGCGCGCTCATGGGCGTGGTGGTGGCGGTGCTGCTCATCTTCTTCGAGTCCTTCATGTCCGGGCTCGACGTGCAGGAGTGGATGGTGCACCGGCTCGGCAGCGGCGGGTACCAGGCGCTCGGGGTCCTCGCCTTCGCGCTCCTGACCGCCATCCTGTTCCGGGTGGCGCGCCGGCCGAGCCCCATCTCCCGCTGACCGCAACCGTGCGTCTCGCAGCCTCCGTCGCGGTCGCCGCGCTCCTCTCCTGCTCCCGCGGGCCGGGCGACGAGGCGCACCCCGGCGTCCTCTCGGCGGAGGAGTCGCCGCCGGAGGCGGAGGCCCCCTTCGACTGGGACCGGCCCGGGGCCTCGCTCGCCCTGCGCGCCGACGAGGTGGCGCGCCGGCTCGGATCCTTCGACTGGACCGCGGCGGTGGAGTGGAGCTTCGCCCGCTCCGGCGATTCCCCGGCCCGGGTGCACGCCCTGGAGCGCCACCGGATCCGCCAGTCCGTCACCGGGGAGTTCGAGGTGGAGAGCGAGATCGACCCGGGCCAGGGCGAGGGCTCCCTCACCGGCCGGACGGTGGTCTTCGCGGGGGGCATGACCTACGCCCGCTCGCGGTACGCGCCGTTCGGCCAGTTCCGGATGCGCCCCGCGGATCGGGGGCGCGACGCGCGGGTCACGCGGGACGACAGCTTCCGCATCCCGGCCGACCTGGCCCGCCTCTACGGCCCGGCCCTCGCGATCGAGCCGGCCGGCGAGGCGGTGGTGGCCGGGCGGGCCGGGCGCAGGTACCGGCTCGCCCTGGCCCCGGGAGCCGCGCCCGCTCCGCCTGCCCCGCCGGGCGCCGACGGGCGAGTCTTCCCGGCGGGCGGACCCGATCCCGACACCCGGCGGCGCATCTCCTTCCTGGAGCGGCCGCTCCCGCTCGCCGCCGACGGCGAGCTCGTCCTCGACACCGTGAACGGTGCGCCGCTCCTCTTCCGCCTGCGCGGGGCGTTCGGGGTCGAGGGGGACAGGGCGGCGCGGGCGCAGGTCGAGGTCGTGGCGCAGATCCGTGCGCTCGGCGCGGCGGCGGGCGCGGTGTCGGCGCCGAAGGGCGCCCTCCCCGACGCGCGCAAGCCGCCCGGCGTCTCCGGCGCCCTGGAGGCGGCCGGCCTGAAGGAGCGCGGCGAGCGGCGCATGGGCCGGGCGGAGCCGGGCGAGGAAGGCGACTAGTCCGGGTCGCGGAAGCGCTGCTCTCGCCCACGGGCCCCGCGGGGGAGGCGTTCCCCTCGGCGCTCCGCGGCTCGCAGGACAGGGTACGGCAGCCGCTCCCGTCCGCTCCCGCCGGCATCGACGCCCTGCCAGCACGCTCCGGTGCCGCTCGGATCGCAGCGGCTGGACCGGCGCCGCCGCCGGTCCGATCCCCGACCGGAGAAGCCCTCCCGCGCTCGAACGCTCCGCGCCTCGGGCAACGCCCCCCGCGGGTCCCTGTACCGCCGGCGGCTGCCGTTCTCGGCGCGGCGAGACCCGGGTCCGCGCCGCGTCGGGAGACGGCTGCCGGGGGGCTCGCCACCGGGATCCGACGAGCGATCCGCCCTCCGGTGGGTCCCCTGCCCGGCGAGTTCTTCAGGATCGCGATCGGCCGTTCGGAGCACGGCGCGTGTTCC
>DATIUR010000128.1:0-7223 GCA_035466675.1 Anaeromyxobacteraceae bacterium
GCCTCCTCGAGGCGGAGCGCGGCGCGGTCGATCTCCTCCTCACCGACGTGGTCATGCCCGGCATGAGCGGCACCGAGCTGGCCGAGGTGGCTGCGGGCAGGCAGCCGGGGCTGCGCGTCCTCCTCATGAGCGGATACTCGAAGGACTTCCCGGAAGGGATGGCGCCGTCGGGCGCTCCCGTCCTGCCGAAGCCGTTCACGCCGGACGCGCTGCTCCGGCGCGTCGCCGAGCTGCTCGGGAGCCCGGCGCCGGTAAGCATCCGTTTCGGGTCGCGCGGCTGAGACCCCGGGGCCGCGGTCACCCCTCTTCTTGACGCAGGCCAAGATCCGGAATTCCCGGCCCATTCCCGGCTGGTTGGTCTCGTCCGCACTCCCTCTTTCACTTTGAGTGGGCGGCGCGCCCCTTGCGACACGCCGCCGCGGGTCTCGACCGGAGGGCTCGCCATGGCGGTGAACGTGAACATCGGGATGAAGCTGACTGGGCTCGCGCTCGCCGGCGCGGCGCTCGTGGCCGGCGCGGGCGTGGCGGGCTACGTGAACCTCGTCCGGCTCGACGCCGCCATGGACGAGGTCCAGAAGCACGCCGAGCTGCAGCGGCTGGTGGGCGAGGCGGACGCCATGCACGACGCCCTGCGCGGTGACGTCTACGAGGCGCTCGAGGCGGCCGAGGTGGGCGACGCCGGCGCCCGCTCCGAGGTCCAGAACGAGGCGGCCGAGGACGCCCGCACCCTGACGGCCGCGCTGGCGAGGGCGGCCGAGCTCCTCCGCGACGACGACGAGCGCTCCCTCCAGGACGCCTTCCAGGCGGTGCGCGGGCACATGGCCCAGTACGGCGACCTGGCCGGCGAGATCGTCCGCCTCGCCTTCCAGGACCGGCCCGCCGCGGTGGCGCGGCTGCCCGAGTTCGACCGGAGCTTCAAGAGCCTGGAGCTGGAGTTCGACCGGGCCGTCGCGGCCGCGGTCCACGAGGGCGCCCTGGTCGCGCAGAGGCAAGGCGACGCGGCCGCCGAGTCCGGGAAGAGCGGGATCCTGTGGGTCACCGTGCTCGCGGCGGCGCTCCTCCTCGGCCTCTCGCTCGCCATCGCCCGGGGCATCACCCGCCGGCTCGGCGAGGCGGTGCGGGTGGCGGACCGGGTGGCGGGCGGAGACCTCGCCGGAGAGGTGGCGGTGGACGGCGGGGACGAGATCGGCCTGCTCCAGCGCTCGCTCCAGCAGATGGGCCGCAAGCTCCGCGAGGTGATCGGCGAGGTGCGCGCGGGCGCGGACGCCCTCAACGCGGCGGCGGGGCAGGTCTCCGCCACCTCCCAGGGCCTCTCCCAGGGAACCGGCGAGCAGGCGGCCTCGGTCGAGGAGACCACCAGCTCCCTCGAGGAGATGAGCGCGTCCATCACCCAGAACGCCGAGAGCTCCCGCCAGACCGAGAAGATGGCCTCCCAGGGCGCCCGGGACGCCGCGGAGAGCGGCAAGGCGGTCTCCGCCACCGTGGAGGCCATGCGCAGCATCACCGAGCGCATCTCCATCATCCAGGAGATCGCCTACCAGACGAACCTGCTCGCCCTGAACGCCGCCATCGAGGCGGCCCGGGCCGGCGAGCACGGCCGGGGGTTCGCCGTGGTCGCGGCCGAGGTGCGCAAGCTCGCCGAGCGGGCCCAGGTCGCCTCCAAGGAGATCGAGGTCCAGGCCGCCGGCAGCGTGCAGACCGCGGAGCGCTCCGGCGAGCTGCTCGCCCAGCTCGTCCCGGCCATCCAGAAGACGGCCGACCTGGTCCAGGAGGTGGCCGCCGCCTCCACCGAGCAGTCGGCCGGCGTCGTCCAGGTGAACAAGGCCATGAGCCAGATCGACCAGGTCACCCAGCGCAACGCCTCGGCCTCCGAGGAGCTCTCCTCCACCGCCGAGGAGATGGCGAGCCAGGCCGAGGCCCTCCAGCAGCTCGTCTCGTACTTCCGGACCGGCGGGGACGGCGAGCGCGGCCGGGCCCACCCGATCCACCCGGTACACCCGGCCCCGGCGAGCCTCCCGCGGCCGGCCCAGCACCCGGCGCCTGCGGCGCATCCCGCTCCCCCGCCGCACCCGACGGCCCACGGCGCTGCCGAGGGCCACTACCGGCGGTTCTGATTCCGACGGCGTGAGCTTCCGCCACGGACGCCGCATTCGCTATACATGACCGGGTGCAGGGAGACCTCGAGCGCCGCCCGCCCGCCTCCCCCGAGCCCGCACCCTTCGGCCCCGACGACGTGGTCCCCACGTTCCGGTCCGACCTGCGGGTGAGCCGGGGAGCGTCGCCGGGGCTTTTCGAGGTGGCGGACCCGGGCACGGGGAGGCGGTTCGTCCTCTACGAGTTCGAGTTCTCCATCGCCCGCCTGCTCGACGGGCGCAGGCTCGTCTCCCAGGTGGTGGAGAGCGGCAAGCGGCTGGGGATCCCGGTCGACGTCGGCGGCCTGTACAAGTTCGTGCGCCAGCTCTGGCACTACGGGTTCCTGGCGCCGCCGGGAACGCCCGTCGATCCCGGGGAAGGAGAGGGGCCCTGGCCCCCCCGCGACCGGTGGGACGAGGCCACGCGCACGCTCTTCCAGACCGGGATGCGGCTCGTGCGCCAGGGTCGCCAGGCCGACGCGGCCGGCTACTTCGAGGCGGTGCTCGACGCCGACCCCGGGAACCCCGAGGCGATCGAGATGCTGTCGGTCATCGGCCAGGGGGCCTCGCTCGCGGCCTCGCCCATCGGCGACGAGATCGCGCGCCCCGTCGCCACGGGTCTCGCGCCGGCGCGCCTCGGGGCGCCGGGGATCGACCTGGGCCTCGGCCCCTCGCGGTCGCGCCGGCGGCTTCTGCTGGCCGCCGGCCTGGCCGCCGGCGCGGGCCTGGCCGCGGCCGCCCTGGTGCTTTCGCTGCGGGGCCCGGGACCATCCGGGCCGGCTGCCGGGGCGAGGGACGCCACCGCGCCCGCGCAGGCCCCTCCGGCGGCCCACCCCGCTCCGCCCGACCAGGTTCGACCGCCGGTCGCGCCCGCGCCGCAGCCGGCGCCCGTGGAGTGGCGCACGGCTCCGGTGGACCGGCGGTGGCACCCCACCGGCGCCGAGACGCTCGCGCCGGCCGCGGGTCTCGTCGCCTGGGACCGGGAGCCCCTCGCGACGGTCGCCGCAGGGGAGCGGATCGGATCGGTGAAGGTCGCCGGCGCGGCGCCCGACCCCGCGGCGCTCCGCCGGGTCGCCGAGCTGGAGAAGCTCGCCGCGCAGGACCCGGTCTACCAGGCGTTCCTGGAGAAGGAGCGGCGGGCCCTCCGCGCCGCCCGGACGGGCCGCTCCGTTCCCCTGGTGGCGCCGGCGTCGGGACGGCTCGAGCCCCTCGTGGCCGGGGGCGCCGCCGTGAGCAAGGGGAGCCCCATCGCGCGGGTGGTGGACGCGGCCACCTGGCAGGCGACCTTCGTCCTCCCGGGCGATCCGCCCGCGCCGTCCGCCGCGTGCGAGATCGCCGGCGACGCCCCCGGCGCGGTCGCCTCCTGCCGCGTGATCGCCTCCCGCCCCGGTCCGGCGGGGAGCGAGGTCACGGTCGCCCTCCCGGACGACGCCGCGCCGTGGCTGGCCGGCGCCCGATCCCTCACCGTCCGCCTCGGCGCGGCCGCGGCGGCTCCCCCCTCCGACCCCGGGAAGGTCCCGCCCCCATGACCCGCCTCGCCCTCGCCTGCTCCGCCCTGCTGGCCGCCGCCCCGCTGCCGTCCCGGCCGGCCCCCCCCGCCCCCGTCGCCTTCCTGGGCCTGCGCCCGACCGCCGACCGGACCCTGGGCGCGACGGCCATCGCGCAGCTCTCCGAGGCGCAGCGCATCCGCTCGGTCGCCGAGAACGTGACCGCGGCCCTCACCGGCGCGACGGTCCTCGGCCACGCGGAGCTGCGCGGGATGCTGGGGGGCGCCTACCTCGTGGACCTGTTCGACTGCCGGGGCGATCCCGCCTGCGCGATCCGCGCGGCGGCCCCCCTGCGCAAGGCCGGGGTCCGGATCGCGCTCCTGGGCGACTACCACCGTGACGAGGCAGGGTTCCACCTCCGGGTGCTCCGCCTCGACCTCGCCGCCGGGAAGGCGACCGACCAGGCGGCGTTCACCGTCCCCGCCGCGGAGGCGGAGGCGCTGCCGCCGTGGCGCGCCGGGCTCGCCCCGCTCTTCCAGGACGCGGGCGGGATCCTCGTCGCCACGAACGTGCCGGACGCGGCGTGCACGCTCGACGGCAAGCCCTGCGAGCGGTCCCCGGAGGGCGCCATCCCGGGCGTCCCGGAGGGCGAGCACGTGCTCGAGCTCTCCAAGGCGGGCTACCGGCGGGCGACGCGGGTCGTGTCGGTCCGGCGCCGCGAGCAGGTGCGCGTCGCCGTCGCGCTCGAGGAGCTTCCCACCCAGGTGCAGCAGGCCCCCGACCCGAACGCGCGCGTCCCCACCTTCGCGCCCCCCGGCGAGGAGACGCAGCTCACGCCCTTCGGCCTGTTGCGGCTGGCCGTGATCGTCGACGACCTCGACGCCGGGGAGCGGGAGGATCCGCACGTGGTCCCGGGCGCGCCGCGCGACGCGGCCGCGGTCTTCCTCCCGCGTCCGGCGGTGCTGGGGGTGACGATCCAGGCGCCCCGCCGGGCCAGCGGCTGGCAGGTCCGGGGCGCGCTCTCGACGGCCTGGGTGAAGGACGAGGGGCCCGAGATCGACGGCGCCTACGCGGAGGTCCTGAACCAGGAGGCCGGGTTCCGGACCCTGCTCGGGCTCGGCCCCGGCGTGGTGAGCAGCCTCACCGCCGGCACCCTCACGCTCCCCGAGGGCTTCGGCGATCTCTCCGCGGCGTTCGTGGGCGTGACCGCGTCGCAGTCCTTCGGCCCGTTCGTGGCCGAGGCGTTCCTGGGCAAGCACAAGTCCCAGTTCTCGGCGGGGCAGGCTCCCGGGACGGCGAGCCCACTGCCCTTCGCGGGGGGACGGATCGCCCTCGTGCACGAGGGCGTGAAGGGCAGGCTGTACGGCGAGGACTACCCGCTCACGCTCTCCTTCTCGGGGCTCCTCGGCGAGGAGCGGGTGGGCATCGGGGAGGAGGTGACGGTCCCCTCGCCCGTCCCGGAGCAGGTGACGGTGTGGGTGGCGAGCGCGGAGGTCTTCGTCCCCCTCGGCCGGGCCGTGAGCCTCGCCGGCGAGGCCTTCCTGGGAGAGGACCTGCACCTGCTCGAGGGCGCGCTCTGGCAGCCGCCCCGCGTCGATCCCGCCACCGGCGGCCACCGCGCCCTCCGCTCGGCGGGCGGGTGGGCGCAGCTCTCGGTCCACCTCGGCGAGGCCGTGGAGGTGCGGCTCGTCGGCGGCGTGGACCGGATCCTCGACGGGCTCGACTTCGGAGACGCGGTGGACGGCGCGCCGGCCATCCGCGAGAACGGGCTCGCAGCCCTCGTCCTGGCGTGGCACCTCGACCAGCTGGCCCTGGGCCTCCAGGTCCACGCCCTCCGCACCGCCTTCGAGGATCCGGCCCTGGGGACGCAGAGCATGAAGGCGGCGGTGTTCGCCGCCCAGCTCTCGTTCTAGGCGCCGCCGAGACGCGGCAGCCGGTCGCACGCCGAAGGATGGGGGCCGGATGTCGCCGGCCCAAGAGCGCGGGGGCTGCGTCCACCCAGGGTGTCGAAATATTCACCATTCGTACGCATGCGTGTGCGCGAACGCCTCCCATCGCCTCCACCCGACAAGCTCGCGCATCCGCTGGAGAAAAGCCGCGCCGCGGGCCGAGCACCGGGCGAGCATCCATTGACCGCGGTCATGGCGGCCCGCTCCTTGCGTAGTCAGTGCCCTCGGCACGCCGAGGCGGGCCCTCCCGCCCGCCCTCGACGCAGTCCCTCAAGAGTACCCTCAGGAGCGCCGACATGAAGAACCTGCCCATCGGAGCACGTCTCGCGTCCGCCTTCCTCGTCATGCTCGCCCTGACCGCCGCGGTGGCGGCCTCGGGCTACTGGGGGACGGGGCGCCTCGGCGACGTGACCGTCTCCATCGTGGAGGGGGAGGGCCAGATGGCGCTCCTCTCCCTCGATGCGCAGACGGCGGTGCTGGGCCTGCGGCGGTTCGAGAAGGACTACCTCCTCAACATGGGCAACGCCGCCAAGGAGGAGGAGTACGAGCGCAAGTGGAACGGCGTGTCGAGGACGCTCGACGAGACGCTCACGAAGCTCACCGCCCTGGCCGACGACGAGGCCGACAAGGCCGCGCTCGCGACGGCGCGCCGCGAGATGGACGCCTACTCGGCCGGCTTCGCCGCCGTCCGGGCCGCCATCCGCGACGGCCGCGTCCAGACGCCGCAGGACGCGAACGGCATGATGGCGGCCTACAAGGAACCCATCCGCGCCCTGGAGGAGAGCCTGGACGGCCTGGCGCACCGGCACCACGAGGAGATGCAGCAGCAGAAGGGCGTGGTCGAGGGGGCCGTCTCCTCCACCAACCGGACGCTCGCCGCCGTCCTGCTCCTCGCGGCGGTGGCGGGCGTGCTGGTGAGCCTCCTCGTCACCCGCTCCATCGTGGTCCCGGTGCGCGGCATCGTCGGCGTGGTCGAGCGGATCGCGGCCGGCGACCTGCGGCAGCGGGTGGACGTGACCAGCCGGGACGAGGTGGGCCGCCTCCAGGGGGCCGTGCGGGCGATGGTGGAGAAGCTGGCGCAGGTCATCGGCGAGGTGCGCGCCGGCGCCGAAGGGCTGACGGCGGCGGCCGGCCAGGTGGCGTCCACCTCGCAGCAGCTCTCCCAGGGGACCGGGGAGCAGGCGGCCTCGGTGGAGGAGACCACCTCGAGCCTCGAGGAGATGAGCGCCTCCATCTCCCAGAACGCCGAGAACAGCCGGCAGACCGAATCGATGGCCAAGGAGGGCGCCCGGAACGCGGAGGCCGGCGGGAAGGCGGTCCAGGAGACCATCGTCGCCATGAAGGCGATCGCCGAGCGCACCGGCATCATCGAGGAGATGGCCTACCAGACGAACCTGCTCGCCCTGAACGCGGCCATCGAGGCGGCCCGGGCCGGCGAGCACGGCAAGGGCTTCGCGGTGGTGGCCGCCGAGGTGCGCAAGCTCGCCGAGCGGGCGCAGGGAGCCACGAAGGAGATCGGCCAGCTGGCCGCCACGTCGGTGTCGGTGGCGGAGCGGAGCGGTTCGCTCATCGGGGAGCTGGTCCCGGCCATCCGCAAGACCGCGGACCTCGTCCAGGAGGTGGCGGCCGCCTCGCAGGAGCAGTCCTCGGGCGTC
>DATIUR010000129.1:0-3569 GCA_035466675.1 Anaeromyxobacteraceae bacterium
CCGGCCCCTGGCCGAGCTGCCCGGCGGGCTCGCGCTCGCGGCCGGCCGCCACCGCGTGCAGCACGCCAAGGGGAGCGGCCCGGAGATCTGGGACGGCTGGGTGGGCGTGGCGGAGGGCGATCGGATCGACGTGGCCCACCTCCTGGCTCGCGGCGCGGGGCGGTGGGAGGTCGCGCCGCGCGCCGCCTTCCTCTCCTTCCTCGACCGGGCGAGCCGCAGGGACGTGCTCGGCCCCACCGCGGGGGGCGGCCTCGCGCTCTCGCTGGCCGACTGGCCGCGGCCGGGGATGGGCCTCCGGCTCGACGTGGCCGCCTCGGCGGGCCGGTCCCGGATCGAGCAGGGGTCGCTCGCCGCCGACTTCGGCTACTCCTGGCTGACCGCCGGCGCCGCCCTGCCCTTCCGCTTCTCGCCGGAGGCGCTCCACGGGGTCGCCCTCCTCGCCGGTCCGCGCCTCTCGGCCATCTGGATCGACCGCCGGTTCGACCTCACGCTGGCGCCGGCGGCGCAGAGCTGGTTCACGGTCGCCCCGGGCCTGCTCCTCGGGGCGAGCGTCCCCCTGGGCCCCCGCTTCACCGCGGGGACGGAGCTGCACCTCGACTGGACCGTGGTCCGGGTCGACGGCCGCGACCGCTCCACCGGGACGGCCGAGCTGCTCGTCGGCGCGGGGGTGAGGTTCTGATGGGCGCGCGTGGCCGGCGGCGCTCCGGCGGGGTCCACCGGGGAGGCATGGAAGCCCCGGTCCGCATCGCCCTCGCCCTGGCCGCCGCGCTCGCCTCCTGCGGAGAGATCGAGAACCCGGACCTCGACGCCGGGTCGCTCCAGGGGCGGATCGTGAACGGGCACGCGGGCGGGTACGTCTACGCCTTCGGGCTTCCCGGGTCGAAGGCCTCGGTGGACGGGGATGGCGGCTTCGCGCTCGGGAACCTGCCGGCCGGGGACCTGACGCTCGTGGTGATCGACGGCGCCGACCCGATCGACGGGACGCGGCGGGGCGATCTGGTCCCGGTGGTGGTGCAGGGGGCGGAAGCGACCCGGATCCCGGACCTGGACGCCGCCGCCATGCCGCTGGCCGGGCGCGTGCTCGCCCTGGCGGTCCCCGCCGGCGGCGCCCTGCCGGCCGCGCCCCGCTTCACCGTCACCGGCACGGACCAGATCGAGGTGCCGCCGGGGCCGACCGGGCTCGCGCCCCTCGACCCGCTGCCTCCCGGCAGCTACGAGCTGGTCGCCGCCATGAACGGGTTCCTGGGCGTGAGGATGACGTTGGCCGTGAGCTCGGCGACCGTGCTCCTGGGCGTTCCGTTCGCGGCGGACCTGAACGATCCGGAGCCGGGCTGCGTCTCGAGCGGCGGGTGCGTGAACGGGCTCGTCTGCGACGTGGTCGAGGGGGACTGCGAGGCATGCCTCGCCGACCCCGACTGCGCGGCCCACGGCGCCGGGGCGACCTGCGTCGAAGGCCACTGCACGGCGGCGGGGGGATCGAAAGCGGGGCTCGTCTGCGCAGGGTGCATCGGGGACCCGGACTGCGCCAGCGGCGTGTGCGCCTACGACGGGGTCTCGGGGTTCTGCTCCGCGACCTGCGTCACGAGCGCGGACTGCCCGGCCGGCTTCGCCTGCGGAACGGTGGGGAGCAGGGACGTCTGCGTGACTCCGTCGGGGTGCGACGAGTACCGCGAGCGCTTCGGCGTGCCCTGCTCCGACGACTCGTCGTGCGCGGCCGCCCTGGCCGGCGGGACCTGCCGCGGCGCAGCCCCGGAGGCCGACCCGCCGCGGCCGGGAACCTGCACGGCGCCCTGCGACGGCGCGCTGCCCGGCGTCTGCACCGTGGCGGCGAGCGGGTACCGGTGCGACGCGGGGTCGGGATACTGCGCGTCGCCGTGAGCGCCCCCCGCGCTCCGCCCCGACCGGCCGCCACCTCGCCGAAGGCGCGGTCTCTCCTCTCCCTCCGGGCGGACGGCCGCCTCAGGGAGGCGCCGCCCCCGGCGGGCCGGCCGCGCCGAGCGTGCCGGCGTAGCGATCCACGAGCGCGTCCCCGAAGTCGCGCCGGGCGGCGAGCACGTTGTGGACGCGGCAGTGGAGCTTCAGGTTCACGGCCGTGGCAGGCCCGCCGCGCGCCCGGGGCGTGACGTGGGCGAACTCGAGGCGGAGCCGGGAGCCGCAGGCGCCGCCCGCGTCCAGCGGCCACTCGCAGCATCCGCCCGCGCGCCGCCACACCTCCCGCCGCACCGCGGCCGGGATGGTGCGCCAGGCGGCGGGGCGCGGGTCGGGAGGGTCGGCCTCCCGCGGCTTCTCGACGAGCCCCCGGCGCTTGGCGTGGCGGGCGAGGAGGAGGTCCATGCAGGCCTCCAGGGTCTCCTCGGTGGTCGCGCCGGGCGTGGAGTGGGAGAGGGCCTCCTTCGTCGCCTGGAGCTTGTCGAGGAATCGCCGCGACACGGTCATGTGCAAGCGGGCGAGGTCGGCGTCGAGCGGCTCGAGGGCCGGCTTCGCCGGGGGCGCGGGCGTCTCGGGAGCCCGAAACGGCATCGCGCCATCCGCATTCGGCCGCCGCTCGGGCGCCTCCGCTCCCGCCAAGCTCGCCGCCGGACCTGCCGGGACGGGCGCGGGCGGGGAGGCGGGAGCCCATGCCCGCATGCGCACCACCACCTCCCGCCGGGGCGGGCACTCCACCGGCCGGATCGACGCGGCCACGAAGGCCGCCTCGCGGCTCGAGAGGCCGAAGAACCGCGGCAGCGTCCCGCGGGCGTTCTCCGGCGTGATGACCTTCGAGAGCTCGATGACCGAGGAGAGGCAGAGGCGGCCGCCGCGCAGCGCCGGCTCCACCTCCGGGAAGCGCCGGATCAGCGCCACCGCCGTCTTCCGGTAGTGGGCCGCGCCCGCCGAGAGGCCCAGCTCGCGGCGGAGGAAGGAGAAGAGGTTCGCGTGGCCCAGCTCGACCCAGAGCCGCCGCTGGTCGAACTCGGCCAGCGCCACGAGGAAGTCGGCCATCGCGGCGCGCTCGCCACGGAGGAGGTCGGCGAGGCGAGTGGCAGATTCGCGCGCAATCGTCACGGGTACGAGATTGCAGACGGGTCTGACATGGAGGGGCCCGTGATTCTCCGCGACGGGCACGGCTTCTCGCGCGTTTCGGGCGCCCGGACGGGGTCGCCCCGTCACGCCGCGACGCGGAGGATGCCGCTCGCCTCGTGCGGTCGGGTCACGGCGTCCGCGCCTCGGGCGGGCAGTCGGGCTGGCGCTCCGGCCGGGCCGCCTGGAACGGGGCCAGGGCGGCGCAGGCCTCCTCGATGCGGAGGAGCGTGGGGAACGGGGCGAGGCCGACGTCGAAGCGGCGCGCCGAGTGGAGCTGCGGGACGAGGAAGCAGTCGGCCAGGCCGGGGGCGTCGCCGTGGCAGAAGCGGCCGGCGCCGTCCCGCACCGCGATCTCGAGCGCGGCCAGCCCGCGCGCGTTCCAGTGGGCCGCCCAGGCCTTCGCCCCGTGGGGCACGAGCTCGGCGATCCGCTTCAGCACCACGGCGTTCTGGTGCGGCTGGATCCCGGAGTTGACGTGCTCGGCCAGCGCCCGCACCCGCGCGCGT
>DATIUR010000130.1:0-3453 GCA_035466675.1 Anaeromyxobacteraceae bacterium
CAGTTGGCGCGGAAGCCGGGCCGGACGAACGCCGTCCCGGCCGGGAGCTTGCCCACCCCGTCGCCCTGTCCCTCGAAGGCGCCCCCCACCTCGGTCCACTTCCCCCCCTCGAGCGAGACCGGCCCGGCCGGCGCGCACGGGCCGATCCGCGACCGGTCGGCCCGGAGGCACTCGAAGGCGAGCGCGAAGGTCCCGTCTCCCGAGACCCGCCGGGCCGCCACGCGCACGGCGTACCGCCGGGCGGGCGAGACGGGCACCGGCGGGCCGTAGCCCACCTCGGCGCCTCCCGCGCCGCTCTCGATCTCGAAGGTGGCGTTCCCCTCGACCGCGTCGTCGGGCGCGAGGCGCACGCGCACCACGTCGCCGCCCCCCGCCCGCGCCCGGAAGTCCATCGCGGCGGGCTCCCAGTCGACGAGGTTGCGCCCCCCGCGGACGCGCACCGGGGCGCCGTTCACCGTGACCTGCGCGGCGTCGAGGCTGCCCACCGAGGCGCGCCCGGTGATGGCGAGGTTCGCCTTCTGGGGCCGGGCCGAGTTCACGATGCAGTCCTTCTCCGGCGGCTGGGGCGGGGCGGGGTGCTGGTGGGCCGCGGGCGCGAAGTCTGCGGCGCCTCGCCCCTCGAGCTTCCGCGCCTCCTCGCAGAGCGGCGGCGGGGCCGCCGGTCCCTCGGGCACGTTCGACCGGCGCGTGCATCCGGAAGCGAGGACCGACGCGAGCACGGCGAGCCAGATGGAGCGCATCCCTGTTCCCTCCCGGGTTCCATGCTCCCGCGGCGGGGTCCGCTCCCGCAAGCGCCGCCTTCGTGGGAAGCCTCCGGTCCGCGCCGGTGGGTCCCCGGGGACCCGGCTCACGGAGGAGGGACCGCGGGCGCGGCCCGGCCCAGGACGGTGCCGTAGGCGACGCCGGCCACGGCGACGAGCACGCCCGCGAGCCCGACCAGCGTCACCCGCTCGCCGAGCAGCGCGGCGGCGAGCAGGACCTGCGCGAGCGGGGTGAGCTGGAGCCACACGGCCGCCTCGGGGATGGAGAGCGTGCCGTAGGCCTCGGCCAGGAGCAGCTGCGCGGCGAAGGCGGCGAGTCCCATCCCGATGGCGACAGCCCACGGCCCGAGCGCGAGCGGCCAGGGCGAGAGCGCGAAGGGGATCGCCACGGGAAGCCCGCCCAGGCAGAGGTAGAAGAAGATGGTCGCGGCGTTGTCGGTGGCGCGCATGGCCCGGATCACCACGGAGGAGAAGGCGGCGAAGACCGAGGCGGCGAGCGCCAGCAGCTCGCCCGCCCCCAGGCCCAGGTCGAGCGAGCCGTTCCCCAGGACCAGCACCACGCCGGCGGTGGCCACCACCAGGGCGAGCGCGAGGTGGAGGGTGGGGCGCTCCCCGAAGGCGACCGCGCTCATCCCGGTCGCCACCACCGGGAACAGGTTGTAGAGCATCCCCGCCTCGCCGGCCGGGATGCGCGCCAGCGCGAGGAAGTAGAGCACCACCACGATCCCGCCCGAGAGCCCGCGCGTCCAGAGCAGCCGCCGGTTGCGCGGGGCGTACAGGCCGGGCCGCAGGCGGAAGGCCACCAGGCTCACGGCGGCGCCCACCCCGAACCGCACCACGGTGAGCTGGCCCGCGCTGAAGGCCCCGTCGCCGCGGGAGAGCATCCGGGCCATCACGGCCATGAGGCCGAACGAGGCGGCCGAGCCGAGCAGTTGCAGGCGGGCGACGCCGCGCCTGCGGGCGTCGGGCGGGATCCGGAGCGTCAGGGCTCCTCCGTGGGGATGCCGGCCGCGGCGCGCGCCTCCGCGGAGGCCGGCTCGCGCGGGCGGTGCCCGAGGACGCTGCCGTAGACGATCCCGGCCACGCCCAGGGCCACGCCCACCACCGTGCCGGCGGTGATGGGCTCGCCCAGCGACAGGGCCCACAGGTAGCTCGCCGCCGGCGTGAGCTGCTGCCAGAGCGCGGCCTCCGGCACCGAGAGCGTGCCGTAGGCCTCGGTCATGAGCAGCTGGGCCAGCAGGGCCACCAGCCCGACCCCGAGCGCGGCCGCCCAGGGGACGACGCCGGACGGCCAGGCGCCGAAGGCCCACGGCGTCGAGACGAGCAGCCCCCCCACCGCGAAGGCGAAGAAGATGGTGGGGGAGTTGTCGGTGGCGCGCAGCGCCCGGATGGAGGTGACGGCCGCTCCGCCCAGCATGGCGGAGAGGATGGCCAGCCCCTCCCCCGGCCCGGGCGAGAGCCGCTCCAGGCGTCCCCCCAGGACGAGGAAGACGCCCGCCGAGGCCACCGCCAGCGCGATGCCGAGGTGGACGGTGGGCCGCTCGTCGAGCAGGAACAGCGACAGGACCACCGCCCAGATCGGGAAGGTGTTGTTGAGCAGGGTGGCCTCGCCGGCCGGGATCCGCTGGATGGCGAGGAAGTAGAGGAGCGCGGCCAGCCCCCCGAACAGGCCCCGCGAGGCGAGCAGCCCCCACCGGACCGGGCGGAAGGTCCCGGGGCGGACGACGAAGAGGGCCCCCATGGCCAGGGCGCCGAAGGCGAAGCGGGCGAAGGTGACCTGGCCGCCGTCCATCCCGCCCGGGCGCGTGGCGAGACGCGCCAGCATGGCGGAGAGCCCGAAGAGCACCGCCGACCCGAAGAGGAGCACGCGCGCTCCGGCGCGAGCGCTTCGCGCCGGGCTCACGCGGGCGGCCCGGGGAGGTTCCGGGTGGTCCGGGGGGAACCCATGGATGCGGGGCTCCTACCACCTTCCGGCCCCTCGCGGAAGCGCCCGTGGACCTCCGGGCGAGGGTCCGTTAAGAGATGGGCCCGCATGAGCGAGCCCGAGTTCATCACCGTCAAGGGCGCGCGCGAGCACAACCTCAAGTCCATCTCGCTCGAGATCCCGAAGAAGCGGCTGGTCGTCTTCACCGGCGTGTCGGGATCGGGCAAGAGCTCGCTCGCCTTCGACACCCTCTACGCCGAGGGGCAGCGCCGCTACGTCGAGTCGCTCTCGTCGTATGCCCGGCAGTTCCTGGGGCAGATGGAGAAGCCCCGGTACGACACGCTGCGGGGGCTCTCGCCCACCATCTCCATCGAGCAGAAGGCGGCCTCGAACAACCCCCGCTCCACGGTGGGGACCATCACCGAGGTGCACGACTACCTCCGGGTGCTCTACGCCTCCATCGGCGTGCAGCACTGTCCCTCCTGCGGCCGCCGGGTGGGGAAGCAGACCGCCCAGCAGATCGTCGACGCCATCCTGGCGCTGCCGGAGGGGTCGCGGATCCTGGTCCTCGCCCCGCTGGTGCAGAACCGCAAGGGCGAGTACCGGGACCTCCTCGTCGACCTGCAGAAGCGCGGCTACGCCCGGGTCCGCGTGGACGGCATGATCCACGGGCTGGGCGAGCGGCTGGCCCTCGACAAGAAGCTGAAGCACGACATCGAGCTGGTGGTGGACCGCCTCGTGGTGAAGGGCGGCATCCGCCAGCGGCTC
>DATIUR010000131.1:0-1981 GCA_035466675.1 Anaeromyxobacteraceae bacterium
GGCCGGGGCCGAGGCCGAGGTCGGGGACCGCGTCTGGACCGTGGTCGCGGCCCGCGCCGCGGGCGGCCGCGCGGCCGGACCACCGCCTCCCGCCGGGGGGAGGGCGCCGCCGGAGATCGCCTGGAGCCTGCCGATCAGCTCGGAGACCTCGGCGCCGGGAGCGAGGAAGACGCCCTTCAGCAGGGCCACCTCGAGGGCGTAGCGCGGCTGCTCGGCGAGCTTCACCTCCGCCACCGCGCGCTGGGCGAAGTCGAAGAGCCGCGTGAGCTGGGCCGGCTCCGCTCCCTCCGCCTGGGCGCGCACCTCGGCCAGCTCGGCGTCCGGCAGGTCGAGCGGGGCGGCCGGGGCGAGCCTCGCCACCACCACGTTCCGCAGGTGCCGGACGATCTCCTCGGCCACCCGCCGCGTCTCGAGGCCGCGCTCGTCGAGCGCGGCCAGGTCGGCCAGCACCGCCGCGCCGTCGCGGCGCACGAGCGCCGCGCCGATCCGCGAGACCGCGGCCGCGTCCACCGTCCCGAGCGCCTCGGCCACCTCCGCGTCGGAGGGCGAATCGCCGCTGGCGGCGCGGATCTGGTCGAGGAGCGAGAGGGCGTCGCGCATGCCGCCCTCGGCCTGGCGCGCCACCTGGGCCAGCGCCGCCGGCGAGAGCCGCATCCCCTCGGCCCCGGCCACCTGCCCGAGCCGGGAGGCGATCTCCTGCAGCCCGAGCCGCCTGAAGTCGAAGCGCTGACAGCGCGAGACGATCGTCTCCGGGACCTTGTGCACGTCGGTGGTGGCGAGCACGAACAGGACGTGGGGCGGCGGCTCCTCGAGCGTCTTGAGCAGGGCGTTGAAGGCGCCCTGCGAGAGCATGTGGACCTCGTCCACCACGAAGACCTTGAAGCGATCCCGGGCCGGCCGGTACTTCACCGCCTCGACGATGTCGCGGACGTTGTCGACGCCGTTGTTCGAGGCGGCGTCGATCTCGATCACGTCCACCGCCCGGCCCTCGGCGATCTCCGCGCACGGGGTGCAGCTCCCGCAGGGCTCGGCGGTGGGTCCCTTCTCGCAGTTCACCGCCTTGGCCACGAGCCGCGCCGCGGTGGTCTTCCCGACGCCGCGCGGGCCGGTGAAGAGGAAGGCGTGCGCGAGCTGCCCCCGCTCCAGCGCGTTCGAGAGCGTGCGGACCACGTGCTCCTGGCCCGTCATCTCGCCGAAGCGCTGGGGGCGGTACTTCCGTGCGAGGACCAGGTAGGCCATGGAGCGGGTGGGACGGGTCTGCGTAACATCTCATGGGCCCGGGGACAACCCGGGCCCGGGACGACCCGAGCCGGCCCACAATCCCCGGGCGCACGGAGGACCGCCTACCGTTGCTCCCTTCCGGGCCTGGCGGGGTTCGGCGGCCCCCACGTCGCCCGAGGATTCTGGGCCGGCTCGTCCCGGCACTTCTTCTTCCATGTCTGGCGGAGAGGGTGGGATTTGAACCCACGGTACCGTTCCCGGTACACATGATTTCCAGTCATGCACCTTCGGCCGCTCGGTCACCTCTCCCGGTAGAGCGGAGAGCGAGGGATTCGAACCCCCGGTACCGTTACCGGTACACCTGATTTCGAGTCAGGCGCCTTCGACCAGCTCGGCCAGCTCTCCGCGCGCGGATTTAACCGATCCGCCGCCCGGTGCCAAGCGGGAACCCGCGGAAAGCGCGGAGGGCTACCGCCCAGCCGAGATGGGCGCCGGCTCACGCCCGATGCCGGCGCTTCCCAGCCGGAGCAGGAACTCGAGCCCCGCCTCGAACCGCGCCCGTGCCTCGGGCTCCGGCACGCCGCACCGGAGCGGTCCGTCGAGCCACAGCATCGCCGCGCCGTGCACGGCGGACCACGCGGCGAACGCCACCTGCTCCACGGGCGGTCGCCGCCCGCGCGGAAGCCGCGCCAGCGCCGCCTCGACCCCGCGCAGCAGGACCGCGTACGCCCTCCCGCTCGCTTCGGCCAGTGCCGCGGGC
>DATIUR010000132.1:0-9485 GCA_035466675.1 Anaeromyxobacteraceae bacterium
GCTGGAGAGGGCCTGGAGCGACCAGCGCGGGGCGAGCTTCTTCTTCGTGGTCTCTCGCGCCAGCCCGGACGGCGACGAGCAGTACAACGAGGCGCTGAGCCGCGATCGCGCCAAGGCGGTCCTCGACTACCTGGACGGGAAGTTCCACGACGAGGACCTGAAGAAGCAGGTGGGGTTGCTCTGGCTCGGAGAGGAGTTCGCGCAGCTGTCGAGCGAGTTCTGCCAGTGGGACCGCTCGCGCTCGGGGCCGTGCAGCCGGTCGGACATCAACCGGAGCGCGTTCGTCGCCTGGATCGACTGTGCGATCTGACCTCGTGGCCCTGGCGGCCGCGCTCGGCCTCGCGCTCGCGCCCGGCTGCCGGGAGCCGCAGGCCGGCGGGGGCGAGGCCGTCGCGGAGCGGTTCCAGGGCGTCCGCAGGCAGCAGACCGCCCCGGCGGCGGGACAGAGCGCGTTCTGCGAGCGAAGCTACCCGGCCGGCGGCGAGGGCGCCCGCCGCTGGATCGCTCCCCCGGAGCGGGCCCTCCCCGGTGCGGGCGAGCCCCAGGGCGTCCCCGGGGGCCCGGCCTGGAGATGGGTGAACCTCTGGGCCACCTGGTGCGCCCCCTGCCTGGAGGAGATGGAGCTCCTGGGCCGCTGGCGCGACGGCCTCTCGCGGGACGGGATGCCGGTCGCCTTCGATCTCCTCAGCGTCGACGAGGCCGGGCGGGAGAAGGACCTGCTCGCCTGGCGCGCGAAGGGGCTGCCCGGCCGCGTCCGCTGGCTGCGCTCCCCGGAGGACCTCGGTCCGCTGCTCGACTCCCTCGGCGTGGAGCGCGACGCCATGATCCCCGTCCACGCGCTGGTGGACCCGGCCGGATGGCTGCGCTGCGTCCGGGTCGGCGCGATCCACGAGCAGGACTACGCCGCGGTGAGGGGGCTCCTCGGCCGGTAGCGCGGCCGGGGCCCGCGCCCCGCTGCGGGCTGGCCCGAAGGCCGGCGCTGCGCGAGGATCCCTCCATGCGCCGCCGCTTCGCCCTGGCAGCCTCGCTCCCCGCCCTGGTCGCCCTCGCCGCCATGGCGCTCCTGGCCGACCGGCTCGCCCGCCGCGCCCTGGAGGACGAGCTCGGCGCGCGCCTCCTGGCGGTGGCGCAGGCCGCGGCCGCCTCCCTGCCGCCCGACGAGGTCCGGGCCGCCGCCGGCCCCGGTCCGGCGCAGGGGCCGGGGCCGCTCGAGGCACGGCTCTCCACCCTGGCCCGCGCCACCGGCACCCGCCTGTCGCTGCTCCGCCCGGAGGGCGGCGCGCTGGCGGACTCGGAGGGCCGGGCCGAGGCGGGGATGCCCATCCCGGGCCTGGAGGAGGACCGGGCCGAGATCGCCCGGGCCGCCGCGGGCGCGGCGACCGCGAGCGCCGCCATCCGGGAGGACGCCGAGGGGCTCCTGCAGAAGGCGGGCTACGCGCCCCTGCTCGCCGCGGACGGCCGGGTGGTGGCGGTGGTGGCGGCCGAGGGCGCGGCCGCCAGCGATCGGACGCTGCGGGGGTTCCGCCGCCTCCTCGCCTCGCTGGCCGTGGCCGGGGCCGTGGTGGGCGCGGTGGTGGCGGCCGTGGCCGGCCTCAACGTGGTCCGCCCCCTCATGCGCCTCACCGAGGCGGCGCAGCGCATCGCGCGCGGCGATCTCGAGACGCCCATCTGGAAGCGGAAGCGGAAGGACCAGATCAAGACGCTGCGCGACACGATGGAGGAGATGCGCCAGGCGCTCCGCGCCCGCGACGAGGAGCGGGAGGCGCTGCTGGCCGCCATCGCCCACGAGGTGCGCAATCCCCTCGGCGGGATGGATCTGTTCACCGGCATCCTGGCCGAGGAGCTGGCCGGGCGCCCGGAGGCCGCCCACGCCGCCCGGGTGCGGGCGGAGCTGGCCAACCTGGAGCGGGTGGTGGAGGAGTTCCTCGACTTCGCCCGCGCCCGCCCGCTCGACCTCTCGCCGGTGGACCTGGCGGCCCTGGCGGCGGAGGTGCGCGACCTGGCGCTGCCGCTGGCGCTCGAGCGGGGCGTGCGGCTGGCGGTGGCGGGCGCGGGCACGGCGCCCGGTGACCGCGAGCGGCTGCGGCGGGCGGTCCTGAACCTGGCCCGGAACGCCATCGAGGCCTCGCCGGCGGGGGCGACGGTGGAGATCGCCGCCCGCGCCGACGCAGACCAGGCGGAGCTGGAGGTGCGGGATCGAGGGCCGGGGCTCTCGGCGCAGGCGCGGGAGAAGCTCTTCCGCCCCTTCTTCACCACCAAGGAGAAGGGGACCGGGCTCGGCCTGGCCCTCGCGAAGAAAGTCGCCGACGCGCACGGCGGGACGCTCGCGGTCGAGGACCGCCCGGGCGGCGGCACGGTGGCGCGCGTCGCCCTGCCCGCGACGCGGACGGACTGAGGGTCCCTCTCCGACGGGCGGAGCCCGCCTGGCGGGAGCCCGACGCGAGCGATTCGTCACGAATCGGGTGCGCAGCCGCGGTACGGGTCCACGGGCCCCGCGGGGGAGGCGTTCCCCTCGGCGCTCCGCGACTCGCAGGACAGGGTACGGCCGCCGCTCCCGTCCGCTCCCGCCGGCATCGACGCCCTGCCAGCCCGCTCCGGTGCGGCCGAATCGCAGCGGCTGGACCGGCGCCGCTGCCGGTCCGATCCCCGGCCAAAGAAGCCCTCCCGCGCTCGAACGCTCCGCGCCTCGGGCAACGCCCCCCGCGGGTCCCTGTCACGCCGGCGGCTGCGGTCTCGGCGCGGCGAGACCCGGGCTCGTCCGCGCCGCGTCGGAAGACGGCTGTGGGGGGAGCCTGCCGTGAGTATCCACGAATGATCAGCCGCCGCACGCAGGCCGCGTGCGCCGCAGCGGGGCTCGGGCCAGGTGGTCTCCGCCTCGCGTGAGGCGGTCCGCCGGCCTACAGGTACGGCGAGAACAGGCGCGCCACCCCGTCGCGGAGCTTCACCGCCAGCGGCCGGGCCTCGAGCTCCGCCAGCGTGATCGCCCGCGCGCGGGCGATGCGCTCGGCCGCGAGCGCCTCCACCCGCCGGCCCAGGTCCGGGTCGTAGCACTCCACGTCCAGCTCGAAGTTGAGCCGCAGGCTGCGCGGGTCCCAGTTCGCCGAGCCGAGCAGCGACCAGGCGCCGTCCACCACCATCAGCTTCGTGTGGTCGAAGGGCGGCGGCGTCAGCCAGACCCGGCAGCCGCGCTCGAGGACCTGCCACAGCTGCGCCGTCTGCGCCCAGGCCACGAGCGGCAGGTTGCCCCGCTCGGGGAGGACGACGTCCACCTCCACCCCCCGCATGGCCGCCACGTCGAGCGCGGTGAGCAAGCCCGGGTCCGGCAGGAAGTAGGGCGTGACGATCCGGACCGAGCTCCGGGCGGTGGCGAGCGCGCCGAGCAGGATCCAGCGAAGCGTCTCGAAGTCCTCGTCCGGGCCGTCCGGGATGCCGCGGGCCGTGACCGGACCGGCCGGGGGGAGGGCCGGGAAGAAGGCGACCCCGTCCAGCCGCTCGCCGGTGGTGAAGGCCCAGTCCTCCGCGAAGGTGGCCTGCAGGTGCGCCACCACCGGCCCTTCCAGGCGCGCCTGCAGGTCCTGGAACGGCTCGGGCCGCCCCGGCCCGGCCAGGAAGTCGTCGCGGACGTTCATCCCTCCCGTGAACCCGACCCGCCCGTCGGCGACCAGGATCTTCCGGTGGTTCCGGAGGTTCACGAAGGGCAGGAAGGCCGGCGCCAGACGCTCCATGAAGAGCGCCGCCGGAACGCCCGCCTTGCGCAGCGTGCGGTGGGCGGGCGGCCAGCGGTAGCGGGCGCCCACCGCGTCCACCAGCACGCGGACCTGCACGCCCCGCCAGCGCGCCCGGGCCAGCGCGTCGAGGAAGGCCTGCCCGGCCTCGCCCGGGTCGAAGATGTAGGTGCAGAAGGTGACCGACCGCTCGGCCGCGTCGATGGCCTCGATCATGGCCGGGTAGGCCGCGTCGCCGCCGGGAAGGAGCTCGACCCGGTTGCCCTCGACGAGCGGCCGGCGGACCACGCCGTCGCCGAGCGCGGCCAGCGGCGCGAGGTGGCGGGACTCCACGGGGAGGTCGGGCGGCGGGGCCGAGTCGGCCGCGCGCTGCCTCCCCTGCGGGACCCGGAGCGCCTGGGCGCGACGCCGGATGCGGTTCACTCCGAAGAGCGCGTAGGCGACCGCGCCGGCCACCGGCGCCGTCCAGATGAGGCCGACCCAGCCGATCGCGGCACGGACGTCGCGCTTGTTCAGGACGGCGTGGGCGCTGGCGGCGACGGTGACCGCCAGCCAGAGCACGGTGACGAGGACCGACGTGACGCCGTCGAGCACGCCACGAGTGAATCATCCCGGCATCGCGGCGTCGAGCTACGTTCCGGCCGCCGCGCCCGCGGCCGCCAGGCGGGGCTCCTCCGGGCCGACCCGGGACAGGACCCGGGCCAGCTCCGCGTCGGCCAGGGTCTCCCGCTCGAGCAGGGTCCGGGCGCCGTCCTCGAGCAGCGGCCGGTTCCGGCCCAGGATCTCGCGGGCGCGCCGGAACTGGCCCTCCACGATCCGGCGGACCGCCACGTCGATCTCGCGGGCGGTCTCCTCGGCGTACGTCCGCCGCGGCCCGAGGCCCTGGCCGAGGAAGGGGCTGGGATCGGTCTCGTAGCTCACCGGGCCGAGCCCCTCGTCCATGCCGAAGCGGGCCACCATGCTGCGGGCGATGTCCGTGGCCCTGGAGAGGTCGTCGGCCGCGCCGGTGGAGAAGTGGCCGTAGACGAGGTTCTCCGCGGCGCGCCCGCCGAGAAGCACCGCCATCTTGTTCTCGAGCTCGGCGCGGGTCATGAGGTAGCGGTCCTCGGTGGGGCGCTGGATGGTGTAGCCGAGGGCGCCGATCCCGCGCGGGATGATGGAGATCTTGTGGACGGGGTCGCAGCCGGGCAGGGCCGAGGCCACCAGCGCGTGCCCCAGCTCGTGGTGGGCCACGATCTCCCGCTCGCGGGGGTTGAGGAGGCGGTTCTTCTTCTCCAGGCCCGCCACGATCCGCTCGATGGCCACGTTGAAGTCGTCGGTGGCGACGTCCGCTGCGCCGCGGCGGGTGGCGACGAGCGCCGCCTCGTTCACGAGGTTCGCGAGGTCCGCCCCGGTGAATCCGGGCGTGAGGGCGGCGATGTGATCGAGCCGGACGTCCGAAGCGAGCTTCACCTTCTTGACGTGGACGGCCAGGATCTCCTCCCGGCCCTTGCGGTCCGGCCGATCCACCAGCACCTGGCGGTCGAAGCGCCCGGCGCGCAGCAGGGCCGGGTCGAGGATCTCCGGGCGGTTGGTGGCCGCGAGCAGCACGATGCCGGTGGTGGGGTCGAACCCGTCCAGCTCGACCAGGAGCTGGTTCAGGGTCTGCTCCTTCTCGTCGTGGCCGCCCATCATCCCGCCCATGGTGGCGCGGGCCCGGCCCAGGGCGTCGAGCTCGTCGATGAAGATGATGGCCGGCGCCTTCTGGCGGGCCTGCTCGAAGAGGTCCCGGACGCGGGCCGCGCCCACGCCCACGAACATCTCGACGAACTCCGAGCCGGAGATGGAGAAGAAGGGGACGCTCGCCTCGCCCGCCACGGCCTTGGCGAGCAGGGTCTTTCCGGTCCCCGGCGGCCCCACCAGGAGCACGCCCTTGGGCATGCGCCCGCCCAGGCGGCCGTAGCTGCCCGGGTCCTTCAGGAAGGAGACCACCTCCTCCAGCTCGGCCTTGGCCTCGTCCACGCCGGCCACGTCGGCGAAGCGGACCTTCACGTCCGTGTCGACGTACACCTTGGCCTTCGACTTGCCGATGGCCATGAGCCCGCCGCCCGGCCCGCCCATCTGCTTCGCCATGCGCCTGCCCAGGAACACCCAGATCCCGAGGAACAGGCCGGCGAAGAAGAGGAAGGAGAGCACCTGGGAGAGGAAGCCGGACTCGAACTCCCCGGCGTAGGTGACGCCGTGCTCGTCCAGCTCCTTGGCCATGTCGGGGTCGACGCGGACGGCGGCGAAGCGCTTCTTCCCGTCGATGGGCTCCTTGAACTCGCCGCGCAGCTGGTCCTGGGAGACGGTGACCCGCGCGATCTTGTCCTCCCGGACGAGCTGCTGGAACTGGCTGTAGGGGATGGTGGCGATGGCCTGCGACTGCATCCACCAGGTCTGCAGGAGGTACACGCCCATCGCGGCCAGCAGGAGGTAGCCGAGGTTGAACCCGGTGGTCTTCTTCATGCTTCCTGTCTAACCACTCCCGGGAAAGACACAAACGCCCCTCTCCTGGCCGGCCCTCCGGGAAACCCGAGGATTTCCGCCGACCGGTCCCGCGCGGGGGTCGCGCTTTGGCGCTACACTCGCCGCATGGCGCGCATCCTCGTGGCCGACGACCACGACGCCCTCCGCGACGGCATGGTGCTCGCCCTGACCCGCCTGGGCCACGAGGTGCGGGGCGTGAGGGGCGGCGCGGAGGCGATCGCCGCCTACCAGAAGCGCCCCTCCGACGTGGTGGTGACGGATCTCCGGATGGTGCCGGTGGACGGCATCGAGGTGGTGCGGAGGATCCGCGAGGAGGATCCGGACGCGACGGTGGTGGTGGTCTCGGCGCACGGGACCATCGCCACCGCCGTGGAGGCCATGCGGGCGGGCGCCATCGACTTCCTGGAGAAGCCGTTCTCGCCGGAGGTGCTGCGGGCCCGCGTCGAGAAGGCGATCGAGATCGCCCGCGAGCGGAGCGGCGCCCGCACGGCCCGGGCCCGGGCGGACGCGCTGGCCGAGGACCGGGCGCGGGAGATGGACCCCACGGGCCTGGTGGGCCGCTCGGAGGCGATGCGGCGGGTCCTGGAGCAGGTCCGCAAGGTGGCGGCCACCGACGCCACCGTGCTCGTCCTGGGCGAGTCGGGCACCGGCAAGGAGCTCGTCGCCCGCGCCCTGCACGCGCAGGGCCCGCGCCGCGACGGGCCCTTCGTGTCGGTCTCCTGCGCGGCGCTGCCGGAGGCGCTGCTCGAGAGCGAGCTGTTCGGGCACGAGCGGGGCGCCTTCACCGGCGCCATCCGCCGCAAGCTGGGCCGGTTCGAGCTCGCCCACCAGGGCACGCTCTTCCTCGACGAGGTGGGCGAGATCCCCCCCGCCGTGCAGGTGAAGCTCCTCCGCGTGCTGGCGGAGCGGAGGTTCGAGCGGGTGGGGGGCGAGGAGCCCGTCGAGGTGGACGTGCGGGTGGTCTCGGCGACCCACCGGGATCTGGCCGCCCTGGTGGCGGCCGGGCGCTTCCGGGAGGACCTCTACTACCGGCTGGCCGTGGTGCCCGTCTCGCTGCCGCCGCTTCGCGAGCGGCCCGGGGACGTGGAGGAGCTGGCCGCCTGGTTCGTGGAGAAGCTGGCCCCGCGCCTGGGGCGCCGCGTGAAGGGCTTCACGCCCGAGGCGCTGGCGCTGCTGCGCGGCCACGCCTGGCCCGGCAACGTCCGGGAGCTGGAGAACGTGGTGGAGCAGGCCGTCGTCTTCGCCGAGGGGGAGCAGGTGAGGCCGGAGGACCTCCCCGAGGGCATCCGGAGGTCGCCGCCGGCGCCGCCCCCGGTCGAGCTGGAGGAGCGCGGGCTCACCGCGGTCCTCGAGGACCTGGAGCGGCAGCTCGTCCAGGCCGCCTACGCCAGGGCGAAGGGCGTGAAGGCGGAGGCCGCCCGGCTCCTCGGCATCAAGCCCTCCGCCCTCGCCTACAAGCTCGAGAAGCACGGGCTGGCGCGCGGCGAGCGCGAAGGGGAGGGCGAGGGGTGATCGGGCTCGTCGCCGCCCTCCTCCTGGCCGGATCGGTCGAGTGCCCGCCGGACTGCGGCGAGCAGCGTTCGACGCCCTGAAGGGGCGCTCCCGCTACGTCGGCTCGTCCGGGACGCGCCGCAGCGCCTCGCCCTCGAGGAACGCGTCGAACGCGGCCGAGGGGACCGGCACGGCGAGCCACGTGGCCACGAGCGAGCTGCCCGGCAGCTTCACGGCCTGCTCGACGCCCGGCGTGAGCGAGAGCTTCCCCCGGGCGGCCACGGCGCGGTCGGGCAGCCAGAGGGCGTAGTCCAGGGAGATCTCGCCGGACGGCTCGCGGACGGCCACCACCCGGAAGGAGAGCCGCACGTCCTCGGGGTGCAGCGGGTCGTGCAGCACGAGCTCGGCGCGCCGGCCGCTCGGCGCGATCAGCCGCGGGCGGGCCAGCACGCTGCCGTCGGCCTCCGCCAGCGAGAGCGCCACCAGCTGCCCGGCCGATCCGATCTCGCGCTCGGCCCGGGCCCGCTCCAGGGCCCGCTGCGTGCGCAGGGCCACCTCGGCCGATCCCCCACCGGCGAGGAAGGCGGCGACGAGCACCAGGGCGACACGGGAGCGGCTCATGGACCTTTCCGGCAAGATCGCGAGACGTCCTGCAACGGACGTGCCTCGCCTCGGCACACGTGATCGCAGCACTCTAGCGCATCGCGGCGAGGAACTCACGTGGCGAACCGGACACGCCTGCCGCACCGAGGTTACGGCGCCCCACCGGCGAGACCCCAATGGGTTCCCCCGCGGAGACGGGCCGCGCCCTGCGCCTCGAGCTTCTCGAGGACGGCCAGGCAGCTCCGCGCGGCGACCGGGTGCAGGGCCGCCGGGGTGTCCGCGTAGGCCCGCCGGGTGATCTCCTCGAGCGTGTCGCCCGCGCCGAGGGCGGCCAGGACGAGGCCCTCGCGCTCGCGCCGGTGCGTGCGGTAGGCGGCGAGGCGCGCCGCACCCTGCGGAGCGGGCGGCCCGTGCCCCGGGTAGAGCGTGCGCGGCGCCAGCGCGCGGAGCCGCTCGAGCTGCCGCTCGTACTCCTCCATGTCCCCCTCGGGCGGGTCGATCACGACGGTCGAGAGCGTGCTCACCATGTCCCCGCACAGGAGCGCGCCCGAGCGCTCGTCCAGGAAGGTGAGGTGGTCGGGGGCGTGGCCCGGTGTCTCGAGGACGAGCCAGCGCCCGCCGGCCAGGTCGCCCTCCCGCAGGCTCCGGGAGATCGGCGCCCCGAGGCGACCGGCCGCACCCGCGTGCGCCAGGACCGGCAGGCGGCGCCGCGCCGCCAGCGCGGCCACGCCGCCGGCGTGGTCCGGGTGGGCGTGGGTGAGCCAGATCTGGTTCGCCGGCCGCCCCTCCGCCGCGAGCTCGTCGAGCAGCGCCTCGAGCGCGGCCTGCTCGGAGGGATCGGGCGAACCGGGATCGACCACCGCCAGCCCGCCGTCCGCCTCCACCAGCCAGGCGTTGGTGTGGGCTGCGGGCGGAAGCGTGGGCGTCCGCAGCGCCGCGAGCAGCACGCCGCGCTGGAACTCGACCCGCCGGGAGAGCCCGTCCACGCAATGGGGCGGCGCGCGCAGCACCTCCGGGTCGGGGGACGCGTCGCGGGCCAGCACCTGCACGCCCCACAGGTTGGGCGGGTGGAGGAGCAGGTCGCCCCGCTCCCAGGCGGCGAGCGCGCGCCGGGCCGGAACGAAGTCGCCGCCGGCGAGCTCGCCCGGCCAGATGCGG
>DATIUR010000133.1:0-4379 GCA_035466675.1 Anaeromyxobacteraceae bacterium
TCACCCGTTCCTGTGGGGGTCGAAGCGCACCGGCCCGGACCTGGCCTTCGAGGGCTGGATCAAGCCCTCCCGCGACTGGCACGCGGCGCACTTCGAGAACCCGCAGGCGCTCGTGCCGAGGTCGAACATGCCCGCCTACGCCTTCCTGAAGGGCCGGAAGGTGGACGCGGCGGAGATCCAGGCCCACATGCGGGCGCTGCGGAGGGTGGGCGTCCCGTACACGGACGAGGACCTCGCCGGCGCCGCCGCCGCGGTCGAGGGCAAGACCGAGATGGACGCGCTCGTCGCCTACACCGTCTCGCTCGGGCGCGCGGTCGATCGCGGAGGGCCCGGCGGCGTGGAGATCGACCTCGGCGAGCCGAACCCGCTCGCCGGCGACCTGGCGGCCGTGGTGCGGGGGAAGAAGCTCTTCGAGGCCCAGGCCTGCAGCGCCTGCCACGGCGACGAGGGGCACGGCACCGAGGGCGTCGCCCCGAGCCTGGTGGACGACGTCTTCCTGGAGGTGAAGGGCGACCTCCCCGACGCGGCCTACTTCGGCGTCATCAAGGGCGGGAGCGACGTGAAGAGGCAGCTCGGCCGGCCCGGCTTCCCGGAGGGCGGCATGCAGGCGTACGGGAGCGACCTCTCGGACGAGGACGTGTGGGCGATCGTCGCCTGGCTCCGCAACCAGAAGGCCCACGAGGCCGCCGAGGCGCCGCACGAGGAAGCGGCCGAGCACCGCTGAGAGGGGGAGGACGCCATGGCCGAAGAGAAGGACGACTTCTCGGTGTTCGAGTCGCCGAAGGAGACGGCGAACAAGCTCCCGGTGGGCTGGCTCGTCCTCATGTGGGGGCTCATCGTCTGGGGCCTGTACTACGTCTGGGCGTACACGCCGGCGCTGGGCGGCTGGTCGCAGAGCCAGGACCTGGAGGGCGGCGCCGCCAGCGGCACGAACCTGCTCGCGACCGTCGCCTTCACCGCGATCCCGACCGTGGTGGCGGTGGTCCTCATCCTGGCCCAGCGCGCCAAGAGGAAGTAGCCGCCGATGACCGCCGAGCTCGCCTACCTCGTGTTCGGCCTCACCCTCTGCGCGGCGCTCGCCGGGATCGCGTTCTTCACCTACCGGCGGCACCGGAAGGACCGCGTGGAGGCTCCGAAGCACGCGATGCTGAAGGATGACGAGTAGGCGAAGGTTCACGAGGTGGCGGCGGATCGCGCTCGCGGCCCAGGGGCTCCTCTGGCTCGGGCTCCCCTTCCTCGAGATCGGCGGCGAGAGCGCGCTCAGGCTCGACGTCCCGGCCGGCCGCCTGCACGCCTTCGGGGCCTCGTTCGCCATCGACGAGGCGTTCGTGGTGCTGGCGGCCACGCTGCTCGCCACCGCCGCCTTCCTCCTGCTGACGCTCCTGTGGGGGCGCGTCTTCTGCGGCTGGTCCTGCCCGCAGACCCTGCTCGGGGACCTCACCGCCCTCGTCGTGCCGGAGCGGCGGAAGAAGAAGCGGCCGTGGCGCCGGCCCGTCGGCTTCGCGCTCGTGGCGCTCGTCTCCGCGGTCGTCTCGGCGGACCTGGTCTGGTACTTCGTCTCCCCCCACGAGTTCTTCGGCCGCCTGGCCGCCGGCACGCTCGGGCCGGTGATCGGCGGGTCGTGGGCGGCGCTCGGCGCCGTCCTCTTCCTCGACCTCGCCTTCCTGCGGGCCCGCTTCTGCGCCACCGCCTGCCCCTACGCGAAGCTGCAGGGCGTCCTCTTCGACCGGCACACCCTGGTGGTCGCCTACGACGCCCGGCGGGCCGAGGACTGCGTGGACTGCGGCGCCTGCGTGCGGGTCTGCCCGACCGGGATCGACATCCGGGACGGGCTCCAGATGGAATGCATCGCCTGCGCCGCCTGCATCGACGCCTGCACGCCGGTGATGGCGAAGCTCCGGCGGGCCCCGAACCTGGTGGGGTACTTCCACGGCGAGCCGGGCGGGCGCCGCAGGCTCCTGCGCCCGGGGACGCTCGCCCTGGGCGCCGCCGCCGCCGGGGCCCTGGCCATGCTGGTGGCGGTGCTACTCGGGCGGTCCGTGCTCGACATGAACGCCGTGACCGAGGACGCCTTCCGGCCGCGCCGCGCCGCCGACGGCAGGGTGGTGAACGCCTACAGCGTGGCGCTCGAGAACCACGGGCGGGAGGGCCTGACGGTGGCGCTGGCGCTCACGGCCCGGGGGGCGGAGGTGGTCCTGCGGCCCGACGCCGTCGCGCTCGGCCCCGGCGAGCGGCGGCAGGTGCGGCTCGTCGCGTCCGCGCGCGGGCTGGACGAGCCGGGCCGGTTCCCGGCCGAGCTCACGGGCGAGGCGCGCGCCGGGGACGGCGCGGTGGCGCGCCAGAGCCAGGTCGTCCCGCTCGTCGTCCCGGGGGCGCCATGAGGAGCGCGACCCGGCTGGCGCTCGGGGCGGCGGTGGCCGCGGGCCTGGGCGTCGTGGTCGCGACGATCTGGGTCGGGTCGCTCGTGAAGGAGGAGACCGTCGTCGCGAACCCGTACGAGGAGGGGCTTCGCCACGACGCCGAGAGGAGGGCGCGGGCCGCCCTGGGATGGGAGGTGCGGGGCCTCGCGCCGCCCGCCTCCCCCGGCCGCTCGACGCTCCAGTTCGAGGTGGTGGACGGCGCCGGCCGCCCGCTGGATGGCGCCGCGGTGGCCGTCGGGGTCTCGCGGCCGGACACGAGCCGGGGCGCGACCGGGTCCGAGGCGCGCGGGACGGGCCCGGGGCGCTGGGCCGCCGAGGTGGACCTCCCGGCCGCGGGGCCGTGGCGGCTCACCTTCGACGTCCGGCGCGGCGGGGACCGGGTACGGATCGAGAGGGTGGTGGACGTGGCGCCGGCCTGCGACGCCGGCGCGTCCCCCTGCGCCCGGCCGCTTCCCGGAGGCGGCCAGGTGGTGCTCGACCTCGGGCCGAGGCCGCTCCGGACCATGCGGGAGATCGAGGTGCGCGTGGAGGTGAGGCCGCCCGGCCGGGCCGCGGAGCGGCGCGTGTCCGTGTCCTTCGAGATGGCCGGGATGAAGATGGGCGAGAACCGGGTGGCGCTCGCCCCGGCCGGCCCGGGCCGGTTCGCCGGGAAGGCCGTGCTGGTCCGCTGCCCCTCCGGGCGGAAGGACTGGGTCGCCGAGGTGGAGGTCTCCGCGCCGGGCCAGGCGCCGCGGACCGTCCGCTTCGAGCTGGCGGTGGAGCGATGAGGTTGCCGCGGGCGACGGGGCCGGCATGAGCGACGCCGTGGCCATGGCCTTCGCCACCGGGCTGCTCGGCGGCTTCGGCCACTGCGTCGGGATGTGCGGCCCCATCGTGGGATCGCTGGCGCTCGCGGCCGGCCCGCTCGGCGCGCGCCGATCCCTGGCCGGGCAGCTCGCCTACCACGCCGGCCGCGTGACGACCTACGCCGTCCTCGGCGCGGCCATGGGGCTCACCGGCAACTTCGTGAACGTGGCCGGCCGGCTGGCGGGGGTGCAGCAGGTGGTCGCGGTCGCCGCCGGCGTCCTCATGATCCTGGTCGGCCTGGGCGCGGCCGGGCTCTCCGCGGGGCTGAAGCGGCTCGAGGCGCGAGCCTCGGCGAGGGTGGTGGCGCTGGTGCGCGCCCTGCTCGAGGGCGGCGGGCCCGGCCGCCTCTACCCGACCGGCCTCGCCCTGGGGATCCTGCCCTGCGGCCTCTCCTGGACGATCTTCCTCGGGGCGGCGGGCACGGGCAGCCCGGTGGAGGGGCTCCTCCTCGCGCTCGCCTTCGGGTTCGGCACGATCCCCGCCCTGCTCCTGGTCGGCGCGGCCGGCGCGCTCCTCGGGGCCCGGGCGCGAGGCCTCCTCTACCGGCTGGGCGGCGTCCTCGTGGCGGTGCTGGGCGGGATGCTGGTCGCCCGGGGATTGTAGTCTAAACGCAATGCCGGATCGGCATTGAGTCTAAACGACCGAGCGCGAATCGGGATCGAAGCGGCCGTCCCGCGGGGCGGGGCTCCCTCCACACGATCCGTCACCGGTCCGTTCGCGCGGAGGCTCCGCGCTGCCCGGCGCGCCCACGGGCCCCGCGGGGGAGGCCTTCCCCTCGGCGCTCCGCGGCTCCCGCGACGATGTACGTTCACCGATCCCGTGCGCTCCTGCCGGCGTCGACGCCCTGCCAGCCCGCGGCGGTGCTGCCGGATCGCAGCGGCTGGACCGGCGCCGCCGCCGGTCCGAACGCCCGCGAAGACGCCCTCCCGCGCTCGAACGCTCCGCGCCTCGGGCAACGCCCCCCGCGGGTCCCTGTCCCGCCGGCGGCTGCGGTCTCGGCGCGGCGAGACCCAGGTCCGCGCCGCGCAGCGAGCCGTTGGCGAGGGCCTGCCGGTTCCCTGGCAACTGCGGTGCAACGCATGCCCGGCCGCGGTCTTTCGCTCCAGGATCGCG
>DATIUR010000134.1:0-4101 GCA_035466675.1 Anaeromyxobacteraceae bacterium
AGGCGAACTTCCACATCCACTTCTTCCCCTGCACGAAGACGTCCATCGCCTCCCGGGGCGGCGTGTGCAGGTTCACGAACTGCGGGTAGCCGATGGCGAACCAGAGCAGGAAGGTGGCGAGCGGGATGCCGACGAACAGCAGCTCGTGGACCAGGCGCGGCTTCACCACCGGGGTCCGGTCCGACTCCGAGCGCCGCCGGTACCTCACGAAGAAGACCACCGCGGTGACGAACACCGCGGCCGCCGCCGCCATCGAGGTCAGGATGACGAAGTAGTGGAGCGCGTCGACCTCCCGGGCGTGGGCGGAGGCCTGCTCCGGGAGGAAGAGCATCTTGCGCAGGAGCTCGTTCATGTCGCGTGCCTCGCCTTCCGCTCCCGCCAGACGAGCCGCGCGATGAGACCCGACAGCGCCAGGAGCACCGCCAGGCCGCCCAGCCGCACGAACCCCCAGGCGTACGGCTCGTACTTCCGGCTGGCCGGGTCGTAGCGGTAGCAGGTGAGGAGGAAGCGGTCGAAGCTCGTGCCCACCTTCCCGCTCGCCGCCTCGACCAGGGAGAGCCGGAAGTCCTTGGGCGGGTACTCGACCCCGTACAGGTAGCGGGAGACCTTTCCCTCCGGCGTGAGGACCAGGATGGCGGCCACGTGCGCCCACTCCCCGGAGACCTCGTCGTACTTGTAGTGGAAGCCGACGGAGTCCGCGAGGGCGCGGGTGGCCTCGCCGGAGCCGACCAGGAAGGGCCAGTCGGCCGAGACCTTGTCCTCGATCCCGAGCGACTGGAGGTAGCCGCGGCGGCGCTCCGCCCCCAGGGCCGGCTTCTCGGACGGGTCGAACGAGACGCTCACCGCCTGGAAGTCCTTCCCGAGCAACAGGCCGTTCTCGCGCATGGCCCGGGCCATGCCCGACTGGATGAGCCCGCACAGCATGGGGCAGTCGTAGTAGACGAGCGCCAGGACCACCGGCTTCCCCTGGCCGAACAGGCTGCCGAGGCGGAAGGGACGGCCCTCGCCGTCCACGAGCCCGAGGTCGAGCGGCACCTGGGCCCCGAGCCTCTCGTCCACCCGGACGTCCTCCAGCGTCACGGGGGCGACGTCGGGCGGCGTGCCCGCGTGCTCGGGCGCGCGCCAGAACTGGGCGCGCGCCGCAGGGGCGGCGGCGAGCGCGGCGGCGGCGAGCGCCAGGGCGGCCGGGCGGAACGCGATCACGGTCAGCCTCCGATGGTGAGGGGCGGCGGCGCGGGCGGCGGCCCGGGCGGCGGGCGCACGCCCTCGGCCGTCAGCTCCATGGCCCGCTCGATGGGCATGTGCAGGGTCCCCCGCTCGCGATCGGCCCAGCCCCACGACTCGAGCCGCTCGCGCTGGGTCTTCCGCTGCTGCTCCCCGCGCAGGGAGACCTCGAAGAGCTGCTGCTCCACCAGGCCGATCTTCGACTGCCCCACCTCGGCCGGAACGGGCGGAGGCGGACTCTGGCCCTCCCGGAGGTGCAGGTAGCTCGTCGTCGCCAGCGAGGCGAGGAAGAAGACGACCAGCGACCCCGCCCCGACCCAGAGGACGGGGCCGGTCGAGATCCGGTCCTCCTCGGTGGGCGCGTGCGCCGGTTGGTTGCCGTGTGCCTCGGTCATGTTCCGTCTCCGCTCCTACTGCGGCTGGTACCGGAGCGAGTCCTCCAGGTAGGGGTCCTTCACCGGCACGGTCACCGCGCCGCGCAGGCGCCAGAGCGCGAAGGCCACCGCGGCGCCCCCCACGCCCGCGAAGGCCGTCAGATCCACCCATCCCGGGGCGGGGCCGTCCGGGTGGAGCCGCGGCATGACGACCCAGTAGACGTCCACCCAGTGCATGAGGAGCTGCCAGCCGGCCACCAGCGCCAGCGCCCTGGGGCTCCGCTTCAGGTCGCGGGAGAGGAGGAGGAAGAAGGGGACGAGGAAGTGCAGCGCGGCCAGGACCACGCCCAGCGCACCCCAGCCGCGCGAGCTGCGCACCAGGGTCCAGGGCACCTCCTCCGGGATGTTCGCGATCCAGATGAGCATGAACTGCGAGAAGGCCACGTAGGCCCAGAAGGCCGTGAAGGCGAGCAGGAACTTCCCCAGGGCGTGGAAGTGGTCCGCGTTCATGTGGGCGGCGAAGAGGTCCTTCTCGCCCCGCCCCAGGGCGCCCGCCACGATGGTGACCGCGAAGGCGCCCTGGAAGCTGCCCGCGAACCAGTAGACCCCGAAGATGGTGGAGAAGAACCGCGGGTCGAGCGACATCATCCAGTCGAAGGCCGCGAAGGTCATGGTGAGGGCCAGGAACGGGAGCGCGCCCGCCCCGAGCCGGCGCTGCCGCACCGTGAGCGCCGTCCCGCCCGCCGCGTCCTGGCGCGTGGACCAGGCCCGCAGGAGGAACGCCACCGCGGTCCACAGGGCGAAGTAGAAGGCCGCCCTGGCGAGGAAGAAGGGGACGTTCAGGTACGGGAGCTTGTGCTCCACCGCGTGCAACAGCTCGGGCTCGAGCTCGGAGAGCGGCCGGCTCCAGAGGAAGAGGTGGCCCATCCCCAGGGCGATGGGGAGGAAGAGCGCCGCGAAGAGGGGGAGCGTCTGCGGCACCGTCTCCAGGAAGCGCCGGAGCACGACCGGCCACTTCGCCCGGGCCGCGTGCAGGGCGGAGAGGAGGATGAGCGCGCCGAGCGCGATGCCGAGCCAGTAGACGAAGGCGACCAGGTAGGCGAAGAGGGCCCGCCGCGGATCGAGGAAGGCGCCGAGCAGGGTCAGCGCCAGCCCCGCCACCGCGACCGCGGCCGAGAGCGTCTGCAGGCGGCCTCCGCCGCGCCACGGCTGGAACGACGTCACGGTCCCTCCTTGCGCAGGCGCTCCCGCACCTCGGGCGTCGCCTGGTCGAGCGAGGCGGCCTGGCTGAGCTGGAGCGCCCGCACGTAGGCCACCACCGCCCAGCGCTCGCGCACGTCGAGCTCGGCGGCGTAGGACGGCATCAGGCCGAAGCCGCCCGAGATCACCTGGTAGAGGTAGCCGTCCGCCACGTCGCGGTAGGCGTGCAGCGAGGGGGGACGGCGGAGCGACATGTTGAGGGCCAGCTGGCTCTCGCCGTCGCCCAGGATGCCGTGGCAGGTGGCGCAGAGGACCTCGAACCTGCGCCGCCCGAGCGCCAGCAGCTCCGGCGTGGGCGGGACCGGCGTCCGCGCCAGGGGCTTGCCGTCCGGGCCCTTGCCGGTGGCCAGGTCGGGGGCGAGGGCCGACCGGTACTCGACCGTGCCGGCGGGCGGCGTCCGCATGCCCAGGCCGTCGGCGTGGTACGCGCTCGCCTCGTAGGCCTCGACCTTCTGCTGCTGCTGCATGGGGTCGAGCCGCGGGCAGCCGGCGAGGAGCAGGAGCGGGATGGCGGCGCGTCCCCTCATGTCGCCTCCGGGACGACGGCCACGTCGCGGGCGCCCAGGCGCCGCAGCTCCGCGGCCACGCCGTCCGACTCGCTCGCGTCCACCTCGGCCGAGAGCCAGAAGGCGTCGATGGAGGCGGAGCGGAACGCCTCCACCTCGAAGACCGGGTGGTGGGTGCGCGGGAAGCGGAAGTAGGCGAAGAGCAGGCCGAAGAAGATGGCCCCCGAGGCGAGCAGCACGCCCAGCTCGAAGGTCACCGGGACGAAGGCGGGGGCGCTGTGCGGCGGCCGGCCGCCCACGTCGAGGGGCCAGTCGAAGGCCACCGTCCACCACTGGAGGAGGTAGCCGCCCACGGCCCCGGTCACGCCCGCCACGAGCGCGACGAGCGGCACGGTGGACCGCCTGAGCCCGAGCGCCTCGTCGGCGCCGTGCAGGGGGTAGGGGGAGTGGATGTCGAGGGAGGCGTGGCCCTTCTGCCGCAGCGCCCGCGCCGCGCCGTAGAGCGCCTCCTCGTTCTGGGCGAAGTCGCCGAGGACCCAGTGCTTCACCGGTGGCCTCCCCCGCCGGCCTGGGCGGCCTCGTGCTCCAGCTCGCGGCGCAGCTCCTTCACCTCGGAGATGGGGATGGCCGGGAGGAAGCGGAGGAAGAGCAGGAAGAGCACCCCGAAGGTGGAGATGGAGCCGAACAGGAGCCCCCAGTCCACCCAGGTGGGCACGTACATGGCCCAGGAGGACGGG
>DATIUR010000135.1:0-10240 GCA_035466675.1 Anaeromyxobacteraceae bacterium
GAACAGGGCCACGAACCGGTCCCAGGCCAGCAGGCCCGCCCCGGTGGCCATCAGGTGCTCCTGGAGCGCCCGCGCGCCCGCGAGGAGCGCGGCCTCCCCGGCCGGCGCGTAGCGCCCCAGGAGCCCCCCGTCCTCGAGGACGCGCCCGACGAGCGTCCGGAGGGTGGCGGCGCGGCCGTCGAGGTCGGCTCCGTGGTCGAGGACCCAGCCGACGAGCCGGCCGATCCGCTCGCGCACCGCCACCCGAGGCCGCGCCCCGCCCGCGGCGAGCGCCTCGTTGACCGCGTCCGGGTCGGCGTCGCGGACCACGAGCCAGGTCAGCGACCGTTCCGCCCCGAGCCCGGCGCGCCCGAGGGCGGCCCGGCAGCGCGCCTCGTCCTCCGGGGCGCAGCGGATGCGGACGGTCGGCTCCCTTCGCGATCCCGGCACGCCCGACGATGTATCCGTCCAGGGACCCCGGCCGCAACCGCTCGCGCCGTCCTCGCTCTCCCCCGGCGAGGACCCGCCCGGTCCGGGGACGCACCCGGCTCGCGATCGGGGGCCGGCGCCGGCCGGTCCGCCCGGAGTGACGCGCGGGCGGGGCCGGGGGTATCCTTGGGCGAAGGCCCGACGCGCCGCGGGCCGCCTCGCCCCCGCGATGCCTCGCCTCCTCGCCCTCCTCCCGCTCGCCCTCCCCCTGGCGGCCCTCGCGCAGGAGCCGCGCCTGCGCGCGCCCAGCCTGGGCGAGGCCCTGGAGACCGTCCGCCGCCTGGAGAGCGAGCCGCGGCTGCGGCGCGAGCCGGACCTCGAGCAGACCTACGTCCTCCCCGAGCGGCCCGGCCAGAACCAGGTCTCCTGGTACGACTTCCGCTGGCGGCGGCTCGACCTGCCGGCCCCCGGCGGCGGCCCGGGCGGCATCCGCCTCTACTTCTACGACAGCGCGCGCGCGCAGGCGCGCCGCGCGCTCCCGGCCATCCGGAGCGCCTACGCGCGGCTGGTGGACCAGTTCCACTTCAACCCGACCCGCCGGATCCCCTTCATCCTCTACGGCACCCAGCGGGAGTTCCAGACCACGAACGTCTTCCAGGTCACCGAGTCGGTGCTGGGCGTCACCTCGCCCGAGGACCTGCGCATGACGGTGCCCTACTTCGGCGACCACGCCCGCTTCGTCGAGGTCGCCACGCACGAGATGGTGCACCAGTTCACCATCCAGAAGCTCCTGGCCGAGACCGGCCGGAGCGAGCTGGCCTCCCCCATCCAGTTCCTGCCGCTCTGGTTCATCGAGGGGATCGCCGAGTACTACACGAAGGGCGGGATCGACGGGGAGACCGACCTGTTCCTGCGCGACCTGGTGTGGAACCCGGACGCCCGCCGCCGCTACGAGGTCCTCCCCTTCGCCGAGGACCAGATCCGCGGCTACATCCCCACCTACAAGCTGGGCCAGGCGCGCATCGCCTTCATCGCCGAGGCGTACGGCGCCGAGAAGATCCAGTCCTTCCTGGAGAGCGCCTACCTGCTCGGCGAGTCGGCCCGGAGCGGGGAGCCGGGGCCCGGCCCCGGCGGGCGGGGGTTCACGGCCCTGGTGAACCGGATCCTGGGCGAGCCCATCGAGCAGGTGGACGCGCGCTGGAAGGCCTGGCTCAAGCGCCGGTACTACGCCGAGTACCTGCGCGCGCCCCAGGACCTCGGCGAGGTCAAGGAGCTGCGCGGCCTGCCGGCCGAGCCGGAGGCCTTCGAGGCGTCGCCGGACGGGGCGGTCCTGGTGGCCCGCACCATCGACCGCGAGCGCGGGCGGGCCCGGATCCACCTCTTCGAGCCGCGCCGGCCGCGCCGGGCCATCGAGCTCGGGGCGGACGGCTCCCCCGCCGTCGAGTCGCTCCACCCGGTGGACTACGGCGTCCTCGCCATCGGGGACGGGCTGGTCGGCTTCTCCGCCCAGAGCGGGCCGGGCGACGTCTTCTACCTCGCCACCTGGGAGCGCCCCAGGCGCCAGGACGGGACGCCCGGGGCCGTCCAGGTGGGGCGCCGCAAGCGGCTCGACCTGCGCGCTCCCGACGGCGGCACCTTCGTCCAGATCGCCTACCCGACCTTCTCGCCGGACGGGAAGGAGCTGGCCTTCGCCGGCGTGGGGCGGGACGGGCAGCAGGACGTGTACGTCGCGCCCATCGGCGGCGGGACCGCGCGCCGCGTGACGAACGACCCCTACACCGAGAAGGACCTGGCCTGGGGACCGGAAGGGATCCTCTGCGCGAGCGACGCCACCGACCACGCGCGCCTCAACCTGTTCCGGATCGACCCGGCCACCGGGGCCCGGACGCGCCTCACCACCGCCCCGGCCGAGGACCGGCACCCGCGGCCCCAGCCGGACGGCTCCGTGCTCTTCTCGAGCGACGCGGCGGGCAAGCCCGACCTGTACCGCCTGGCCGACGGGCGCGTGCAGCGGCTCACGGACTTCACCACCGGGCTCACCGCCCCGGCGGCCTCGGCGCAGGGGCGCGGGCTATTGGCCGGCACCTTCCACGGCGGCCACTTCCGGCTGGTGGAGGTGCCCCGGGCGGCCCTGCTCCAGCCGCAGCCGGTGGCGGTGCCGCCCGCGGCCGGCCCGCCGTTGCCGCTCCCCGAGGCGACGCTCCCGGAGGACGCCCCGGTCTACGAGCCCTACTCGCTGCGCAACTGGAGGCCCGAGGCGGGCTTCGTCTACGCGGGCGGCGCGTCCGGCGGGTACGCCGGGCGGGGAGCGGCGCTCTTCGCCGACTACCTGAGGGACCGCATCCTCTTCCTGGACGTGGCGGTGTGGGGGTCGTTCGACTTCACCCAGGCGCTCGCCCTGTTCGAGGACCGCTCGCACCGGACCGTCTGGTCGGCGGGCGCGTTCCACTTCGTCCAGGAGCAGATCGACACGCTCGACCCCAGCCTCACCTTCAACCAGCGCGACTTCGGCGTGTTCGGGGCGGTGCGCTACCCCTTCGACCGGTTCCGCAGGGTCGAGGCGGACCTGACCCTGGGCGCGACGCAGCGCGAATGCCTGACCGACTGGGCGGGGATCGACCTCGTCTTCTGCGAGGGGATCCGCACCCCCCGCGGGGACGGCGCCCCGTGGCCCGACACGCAGGCCTGGGAGGAGGCCAACGGGGGCCTCAGCTTCGTCGTCAGCGCCAGCGCGCGCTTCGGCCGCGACACCCTCCGCTACCATCCCGGCACCGGCCCGCTCTCGGGGACCTCGTTCCTGGCCGAGGTGGGCGGGAGCTGGATCCCGTCCAAGTCGGCCGTGACCGGCTTCGCCCGCCTCGACGCGCAGCGGTTCTTCCAGATCGCCGGCCGCGCCAACCTCATGCTGCGGGCCTCCGCCGGGACGAGCTTCTCGCCCGGGGGGGCGAGCGAGCCCTGGGAGCGCATCTGGTGGATCGTCCCGGCCGACAACCTGCGCGGCTTCTACCCGGGCGACCTCGACTTCCTGCAGGGGCGCCACTACTGGGTGACCAACGCCGAGCTGCAGGTCCCGCTCAGCCCCATCCTGCGGCTCGTCATCTTCGACTACATCGAGGGGGTGGCCGCGCTCGACTTCGGCGCGGTGTTCAACCGGTTCGACCAGTGCCAGGACCCGATCACGCTCGAGCGGCTCGAACCGTGCTACTGGGGCTCCCGCACGCTCACCGGCGTCCTGGGCGTGAACGTGCTCCTCGGGCCGATCCTCCTGCGCGTCCACTTCGGCCACCCCTACGACGTCGACGGCCTCACCACTCCCGCCCTCTTCTTCGGCGACGAGTGGGTGACGAACATCACCCTGCGGTACTTCTTCTGGTGAGCGGCGCGGCCGCGCCCCCCGGCGGTCAGAGCAGGACGACCCGTGCGCGATGGCCGCGGGAGCGGGCCAGGCGCGCGTCGCGGGTGGCGAGGGGAGCGCCCAGCCCCTCGGCCAGCGCGACGTACAGCGCGTTCCGGATCTGCACCATCTTCGACATGCGATGACGCTGTGCACATGTGATGCACAGGTCAACGTCGGCCGAGCTCGTGCCGGCGCTCACCCGGCCGCGATCTCCGCCCCCTCCTCCGGAGCCGGCGCGACCCGGGGCGCCTCCTGCCCCCGCTCCCGCACCCGCCGGAGGAGGCGCTCGAAGGCCTCGGGATTCGAGCGGAGCCATTCGGCCGCCCGCTCCCGCCCCTGGCCGATCCGCTCGCCGTCGAGCGTGTGGTACGCGCCGGACCGCTCCACCAGGCCGCGCTCCACCGCGAGGTCGATCGCCTCTGCGTGGCGATCCACGCCGATGCCGTAGCGGACGTCGAACTCCGCCTCGCGGAAGGGCGGGGCCACCTTGTTCTTCACCACCTTCACGCGTGTGCGGTTCCCCACCACCTGGTCTCCGTCCTTCACCTGCCCGACCCGGCGGATGTCGAGGCGCACCGAGGCGTAGAACTTGAGGGCCTGTCCGCCGGTGGTGGTCTCCGGGTTGCCGAAGACGACCCCGATCTTCATCCGGATCTGGTTGATGAAGATGACGATGGGCTGGTTCCGGGAGACGACCGCGGTGAGCTTGCGCATGGCCTGGCTCATGAGCCGCGCCTGGATCCCCATGTGCGCGTCGCCCATCTCCCCCTCGATCTCCGCCTTCGGCACGAGCGCGGCCACCGAGTCCACCACGATGAGATCGATGGCCCCGGACCGAACCAGCTGCTCGGCGATCTCGAGGGCCTGCTCGCCCGTGTCCGGCTGGGAGACGAGCAGGTCGGCCAGGTTCACCCCCAGCCGGCGCGCGTAGCTCACGTCGAGCGCGTGCTCGGCGTCGATGAAGGCGGCCACCCCACCCTGCCGCTGCACCTCGGCGATGGCGTGCAGGGCGAGCGTGGTCTTCCCGGACGACTCGGGCCCGTAGATCTCGACCAGGCGCCCGCGCGGCAGGCCCCCCACCCCGAGCGCGAGGTCGAGCCCGATGGATCCGGTGGACACGACCGCCACCGGGGTCGGCTCGGCCCCGTCGCCCAGCCGCATGATCGAGCCCTTCCCGAACTGCTTCTCGATCGCGCCCACCGCCTGGGCGAGCGCCTTCGCCTTCTCGGTCAGCCTGGACATGTGCTTCCTCCCATTCAGGTGAGCGGGCGGTCGAGCGCCCGGTACTGGATCGCCTCTGCGACGTGCGGAGCGCGGACGGCGCCCGCGCCCTCCAGGTCCGCGATGGTGCGCGCCACCCGCAGGACCTTGTCGTGGGCCCGCGCCGAGAGGCCCAGCTTGTCGACGGCCCTGGCGAGGAGCGCGCGCCCGGCCTCGTCCGGGGCGCACAGGCGCCGGAGCGCGGTCCCGCGCAGGCGGGCGTTGCACCGTGCCCCGCGCGCCTCGGCGCGGCCGGCCTGGGCATCCCGGGCCCGCATCACCCGCTCGCGGATCACCGCGCTGGACGGGCCGGCGGGAGCGCCGTCCAGGATGCGTTCCGGAAGGGCCGGGACGTCCACGTGCAGGTCGATCCGGTCGAGCAGGGGCCCGGAGATCCGCCGGCGGTAGCGGAGGAGCTCGTGGACGGAGCAGTGACAGGCCCGGCGCCGATCCCCGTGGTAGCCGCAGGGGCAGGGGTTCATCGCCGCAACCAGCATGAAGTGCGCGGGGTAGGTGACGCTCCGGGCGGCACGGACCACCGTCACCTCGCCGTCCTCGGCCGGCTGTCGAAGGGCCTCGAGCACGTGCCGGCGGAACTCCGGCAGCTCGTCGAGGAAGAGGACGCCGTGGTGTGCGAGCGAGACCTCGCCCGGGCGCGGCACCGTCGAGCCGCCCACCAGCCCCGCGTCGGAGACGGAGTGGTGCGGGGCGCGGAACGGCCGCTGGGCCAGCAGCCCCCGCTGGCGCGTCAGCCCCGCCACGCTGTGGACCACCGTGGCCTCGAGCGCCTCGTCGAAGGAGAGGGGCGGCAGGATGCCGGGCAGGCGCCGGGCCAGCATGGTCTTCCCGCTGCCGGGCGGGCCGAAGAGGAGCAGGTTGTGCCCTCCCGCGGCCGCCACCTCCACGGCGCGCTTGGCGCCCTCCTGCCCGATCACGTCGGCGAGGTCGAGCGGGCTCGGCGCCTCCTCCTCCGGCGGAGGGAGCGAGGAGCCCAGCACGGCCCGACCGCTGGCCCAGGCGACCACCTCGCCCAGGTGGCGCGCCGGGTGGACAGGCAGGTCCTCCACCACCGCCGCCTCGCGCGCGTTCGCCACGGGGACCACGAGGCCCCTGGCGCCGGCCCGGCGCGCGCCGAGGGCCACGGGGAGGACCCCTCGCACCGGCTTCACCTCGCCCGAGAGAGCCAGCTCTCCCACGAAATGGAACCCCTCCAGGGAACCGGGCTGGAGGGCGTCCGACGCGGCGAGGAGGGCGACGGCGATGGGGAGGTCGAAGCCCGGGCCGTCCTTGCGAAGGTCGCCCGGCGCGAGGTTCACCGTGATCCGCTTCGCGGGGAGCGAGACGCCCAGGTTCCGTATGGCCGCCGCCACCCGGTACTGCGCCTCCTGCACCGCGCTGCCCGGCAGGCCCACCACCCGGAAGCCCGGCATCCCCAGGGTGGAGTCGACCTCCACGTCCACGGGGACGGCCTCCACGCCGACCAGGGCTCCGGTTCGGACGCGCACGAGCATGGGGCGGCCGGAGAGCACCCGGCGTGCCACCGCCCCGGCCCCGGGAACACTGGACGTCCGGTCAGCCCTGCGCCGGCGGGGGTGTGCGGGGCGCTCCCGACGGCCGCGGCGCGGCCGGCGTCAGCCGCGCCGCCCCGTCGCCCGGCGCCGCCCGGGGGGTGGCCGCGCCATCTCGACCGCCCTGCCCAGCACCTCGTCGAACATGGCGGCGGTGAGCCGCCCGGTCTGCGTGTTCTGCCGGGAGACGTGGTAGCTGCCCAGCAGCGCCGGGCCGCCCGGGACCCCGAGCTCCGCCCCGTGCCCGAAGCGGGGGCGCGGCGCCGGCAGCTTTCGCCCGGCGCGGGCGAGGTGGCCCAGGCAGGCCTCCCAGGCGATCGCGCCCAGGGCGACGAGCACGCGCGGCCGCAGCGCCTCGAGCTCCCGGTCGAGGAAGGGGGCGCAGCGCGCGAGCTCGCCGGGCGTGGGCCGGTTCGCGGGAGGGGCGCAGCGGGCCGCCGCGGTGACGTAGACGCCGCGGAGCCGCAGGCCGTCGTCGCGCGACCGCGAGGTGGCCTGGCTGGCGAGGCCGGCCCGGTGGAGCGCGGCGTGGAGGAAGTCGCCCGACCCGTCGCCGGTGAACATCCTCCCGGTCCGGTTCGCCCCGTGGGCGCCCGGGGCGAGGCCGACGACGGCGATCCGGGCGGCCGGGTCGCCGAACCCGGGCACCGGCCGCCCCCAGTAGACCTCGTCCCGGTACGCCCGGCGCTTCACCCGGGCGACCTCCTCGCGCCAGGCCACCAGCCTGGGGCAGGCGCGGCAGCGCACGATCCGGTCGGCGATCCGGGAGAGGGCGGCCGCCCCGTCGCTCCGGGCCCCGCCGGCCGGCATCAGAAGATCCGCTCGGGCACGTACACGATGTCGCCCGGCTCGAGCGTGAAGTTGGGCGCCCGCCCCAGGGCGATGTCCTGGACCGGCACCCTCAGCTTCACCTCCTGGCCGTCCACCTTGCGCGTCACCGAGGTCGAGTTCTGGGCCGCCGTCCTGGTGAACCCGCCCGCCAGCGTGACCGCCTGCACGACCGACATCTTCTCCTCGTAGGCGAACGTCCCCGGCTTCTGCACCTCGCCGAAGACGAACACCTTCTTGGAGTTGTACTCCTTCACCAGCACCGACACCTGCGGATCGCGCAGGAACCGCTCCGCCAGGCAGCCGCGCAGCTTCGCGGCCGCGCCGTTCGGCGTCTCGCCGCCCACGCGCACGCGCTGGCAGAGCGGGAAGACCACGTCGCCCTCGGGGCCGACCTGGTAGAGGCCGGACAGCTCCGGCTCCTGGTAGACCCGCACCTCGAGCACGTCGCCCGGCCCCAGGGTCGAGGCCACCGCGGGCGCGTCGGCGGGCGGGGGCGCCTGCGGGCTCCGCGCCAGCCCCCCGCACGCGGCGGCGAGGGCGGCGGCCAGGGCGAGCGGGGGTGCGGACCGCATGGTGCCCGAGCCTAGTACTCCAGGCGGGCGCTGAGCCACGCCTCGTTCCTCGCGTATTCCCAGGAGGGCAGGCTGGCGAGGGAGCCCGACGAGCTGCGCGCCGTGTACCGGTAGCCGAGCCCGAGCCAGAGCCACCGCGCCACCGCGGACTCGAGGCGCGGCTCCGCCCGGACGATCTGCGACGTGGCGTCGGTCAGCACGTAGTCGAGCCGGTCCCAGCTCGCCGCCAGCGCGAGGGAGAAGCGGCCGAAGGCCGCCCGCGCGTCGAGGAAGACGCGGTCGGAGCCGTACAGGGAGGTGGCGCTGCCCGGGTCGAACTCGAAGCCGTGGGTGTAGCCCACCCGGACGCGGCGCTTCTCGCCGCCGATCCACTCCAGCTCGACGTTGGCGAGCCAGCTGGAATAGGGCTCGGCGGCCGACCCGAGCGTGTCGCCGAAGCCGGCCTCCAGCGTGGCCGCGAAGCGGCTCGTCACGAGCCCGGAGAGGCCGCCCATCACCTTCACCGCCGATCCGTCGTCCGACAGCGCCGTGTCGTCCGGCAGGCGCTCCACCCAGGTGCCGCGCAGGCGGGCGGCGGTCCGGGGCAGGAACCTCCAGCGCACCTCGCCGTTCCCCCGGAGCTCGTGGTAGCCCAGCCCGGCCAGCGTGGCGGAATCGCAGCCGGGCAGGACGGGAGCGCAGACGAACCCCTCCAGGTAGGGCTCGAACGACTCCCGGATCCACTCGCCTCCCGCCGCCAGCTCGAGCGCACCGCCTCCCGGCCGCCAGGGGACGCGCAGGCGGAGGGCGTTGGCGCTGGAGACGACCGCGTTGGGCAGGGAGAGGGAGAGCGACTCGACGCCGCGCGTGAAGCGGTCCCCGAGCTCGAGGCCGAGCGCGCCGTCGCGGTTCGCCTCGAGCGCCACCTCCGCGGTCGCGTCGAGGCGCGAGAGGTCCGCCGTGTCGCCCTCCAGGCCCATGAACCGGACCACCGACAGCCGGCCGTCGATGCGGAGCGCCAGGCGGGTTCCCTCCCGCTCGAACCGCGCCCCGGGACGGACCGCCACCACGGCGTCCGCGATCTCCTGGCCGGCGTCGAGCATCACGTTGGAGTCCCAGCGCGGCTCGATCTCGAGGTACGGGTGCAGCACGCCGCCGCCGAACCGGATGCCCGCTCCCGGGCCGGCGCGGGCCGTGGGAGCGATGGCCAGCACCGCGGCCACCGCCGCCGCGCCGAGCCCCCTCGCCGTCCGGACCGCCCCCCGCGCGCCGCTCACTGGAAGAGACTCGCCGGGCTCGGTCGTACCACCGGGGGCGTTGCCGGGTCGGGCCGCGCGTCCTGGTTCCACTCCACGCCGGGCTGGGCCAGGCCCTCGGGCGGCTGCGTCTGCACCGTGGTCCGGTCCTCCACGGCGTAGGCCACCTGCCCCTCGCACCGCTCCGCCTCGGCGCGGAGCGCGTCGACCTTGGCCCGGGCCACCCCCACCCTGGAGAGATCGCCGTCGGCGGCGGGGACCTTGCGCGCGGCGGCCTCGGCGCGCGCCGCCTCGGCCTGCTCCGCCATTCTGAGGAAGGCCCGCATCTGCGTGAGCCGCTCGTTCAGGCAGTTGAGCTTCACCACGTCCTTCTCGGAGCGGGCGGCCTCGGCGCGCTCCGTCACCGCCTTCACCGCCGCGCGCATCCGGGCGAGGTCCTCGCCGGACCGCCTCGCCCTGTCGGCGTCGGGGGCGGTGGCGGACGCCGGACGCCCCGCGCCGGGCGCCGGCTGCGCCAGGGCGGGCGCCGCCGCAGCGGCCGCGAGGAGGGCGAGGGCTCGGGCGATCAAGGGCAGGCTCCGGGGAATCGGGCCCGAAAAACCTCGAAAGAATAGCAGTTTCCAGCATTCCCCGTCAAACGCGCCGCCGCGGAAACCGGGGCGTCGGGCGGGAGCCTCCCCCCGATGCGCCCCGGACCCGGACGGGCGGCGGCCCGCTACCTCACCCTCTTCTTCGCGTCCTCCACCTGGCTCCTCGCCACATCGTCGGTGACGCCCTGGACTTTCGACGCGGCGGTGAAGGCCTCGAGGGCCCTGGCCTTCTGCTTGGCGCCCTGGAAGAGCGTTCCTGCCCGGTAGAGGGCCATGGCGGTGGTGTTCGGGTCCTCCTTCGCGCAGGCCGGGTCGGTCCCGAAGGTGAGGTACCGGGGAGCCGCCTCCGCCTTGTTTCCCAGCTTGTCGTTCTGGTAGC
>DATIUR010000136.1:0-3226 GCA_035466675.1 Anaeromyxobacteraceae bacterium
CTACCGGGGTGCCCCGGCGCTCGAGGCCCGCATGCGCGAGATCCCCGGCCTGGTACAGGTGAACGGGGACCTGCGCCTGGCCTCCCCCCGGGTGACCGTGGACATCGACCGCGAGAGGGCCGCCGCCCTTCAGACTAGCCCCCTCGCCGTGGAGGAGGCCCACTACACCGCCTACGGGTCGCGCCAGATCTCCACCATCTCCGCGCCGGAGGACCAGTACCAGGTCATCCTGGAGCTGCGGCCGGAGGACCGGCGCGACCCGGGGGCCCTCTCCCTCCTGCACGTGCGCTCCGCCACGGGCAGGCTCGTTCCCCTGGAGGGCCTGGCCCGGATCGGCCGCTCGGTGGGGCCGCTCTCGGTGAACCACGCCGGCCAGCTCCCCGCGGTGAACATCAGCTTCGACCTGCGTCCGGGCGCGGCGCTCGGCGAGGCCGTGGGCGCCATCGAGGCGGCCGCCGCGCAGGTGCTGCCCGCCACCGTGACGACGCGCTTCCCGGGCGCGGCCCAGGCCTTCCGGGACGCCATGAAGGACCTCCTTCTCCTCCTGGGAATGTCGATCCTGGTCATCTACGTCGTCCTCGGCATCCTCTACGAGAGCTTCGCCCACCCCTTCACCATCCTCACCGCCCTTCCCTTCGCCGGCTTCGGGGCGCTCGTCACGCTCCTCGCCTTCCGCACGGAGCTGTCCCTCTACGCCTTCGTGGGGATCGTCATGCTGGTCGGCCTGGTGAAGAAGAACGGCATCATGATGGTGGACTTCGCCATCGAGGCGCAGCGCGCCGGCCGCTCGCCGCGCGAGGCCATCCACGAGGCGAGCCTGGTCCGGTTCCGCCCCATCATGATGACCACGCTGGCCGCGCTGATGGGCACGCTTCCCATCGCGCTCGGGCTGGGCGCCGGGGCGGAGTCGCGCCGCCCGCTCGGCCTGGCCGTGGTGGGCGGTCTCGTCTTCTCGCAGTTCCTGACGCTCTACGTGACCCCCGTCTTCTACGTGTGGATGGAGCGGCTCCGCTCGCCTCGCGCCGCCCGCGCTCCCTCGGAAGCGGCGCCCACACCGGTTCCCTCCCTCGTACAGGGGAGCGCGCAGCCGGAGGGCGGACCGGTGGACCGCCCGCTCGCGGCGCCGAAGTAGGCGCCGCGCCCCGGTGACCCGCGGGACGGGGACGTGAGTCCGCGCCGGGCCGATGCCATGATGCGCCCGTGGGGAGGGGCGAGCTTCCGAAGAGCCTGTTCGCGAAGGCCACCGCGCTTCTGGTGGCGGTCATCGTCGTGGTCGCGACCGCGGCCGGAGCCTTCTTCTCGCGGCAGCTCGCCGCCGACTCGCACGGCGAGCTCGACCGCAGGGGGCGCGCGCTCCTCGGCCTCTTGGAGCGCCACCAGGACCTGCGCCTGGCGCTGACGCTGCGGGACGGCGAGGCCGCCCGCCGCGTGCTGGCCGAGGTGCTCGAGTCCGACGGCGACGCGCGCTACCTGGCGGCGCTCGGCCCCGAGGGCGAGGTGCTGGCGGCCGCCTGGCGCGGGCAGGACGACGCCGCGGCGGCGGTGGCGGGCGAGCTGCCGCGCCACGCCCTGGACGGCGGCGAGCCGCGGTCCGACCGGAGCCTTCGCCGCCTCACCCGGGAGCTCTCCGCCTCCACGGGATCGGAGGAGGCCCTGGCGCTGCCCGGCGAGGGCGAGGCGGCCCCCGCGCGCGCCGGGCATCTCGTGCTCGGGCTCGACGCCACCCGCGTGGCGAACCGCGCCCTCGCGCAGACCGCGAAGACGGTGACGGCGGTCGGCCTGGTCCTGCTGGCCGTCTTCCTCCTCTTCTTCTGGTCGGTGGCCCGGCGCGCCACCCGCATGGCCGCCTTCGCCGAGCGGCTCGCCGCGCGCGACCTCTCCGCCCGCCTCGACGATCCGGCCCGCGACGAGCTCGGGCGGGTGGCCGACGCCCTGCTCACCCTGCGCCAGAGCACCGAGACCGTGGTGCGCCAGCTCCGCGAGGCGTCGGGATCCCTGCGCGCCGCCTCGGACGAGGTCCTGTCGAGCGCCGAGGCGCAGCTGGCCGTGGCCGAGAGCCAGGCGGCCAGCGCGGCCGAGACCGGCTCGGTGGTGAACCGGGTCCGGGACGCCTCCCGGTCGGCGCTCGAGCGCGCCCAGGGCGTGGTGACGCTCGCCCAGACGAGCGACGCCTCCGCCCGCGAGGGGTCGGCGGCGGTCGAGCAGGCCGTGGCGGCCATCGTCTCGCTCCGGGCCCAGGCCGACTCCACCGCCGCCACCGTGGTCGAGCTGGTGGAGCGGACGACGCAGATCGCCGACATCATGCAGGTGCTGCGGGACATCGCCGAGCAGTCCGGCGTCCTCTCCCTGAACGCCTCGATCGAGGCGGCCCGGGCCGGGGAAGCGGGGCGCGGCTTCGCGATCGTGGCCGGCGAGGTGCGGCAGCTGGCCGAGCGCTCCCGTGCCGCCACGACCCAGGTCCAGCGCATCCTGGGGGAGATCCACCGGGCCGCCCGCGCCTCGCTGGCGGTGGTGGAGGAGTCGCGCAACCGCGCGCAGGGGGCCTCCGGCCTGGCCAGCGCCTCCGGGGAGGCCATCCGGCGCCTCGCCACGGCCATCGGCGAGTCCTCCTCCGCGGCGACCATGATCACCCAGGTCGCCCGCGCCCAGGGCGAGGCGGTGGACCGCATCTGGGAGGCGATGCAGGACGTCTCCCGGGCCACGCGCGAGTCGGCCACGGGCATCGCCCAGCTCCGGGAGGCCTCCCGCTCCATCGGGACGCACGCCGACCAGATGGAGCGCATCGTCGAGACCTACCGACTGGATCCGTCTTGAGCCGCTCCTCCCGCGCCGCCGCCCTCCTCCTGCTCGCCGCCGCGCCCGCCGCGGCCGACGTGGTCGTCCTCTCCCAGCCGTCCGTCCCCCAGTATGCCGAGGCGGCCGCCGGGTTCCGGGAGATCCGTCCCACCGACGTGGTGGACGCCGGGGACGAGGCGGCGGTCGGCGCGGCGCTCGAACGGAAGCCGGCGGTGGTGGTGGCGATCGGCTCCCGGGCCCTCGAGGTCGCGCGCGCCCGCGCGACGGGGTCCTTGGTGGTGGCGGCGGCCGTGCTCGCCCTGGGGGCCGGCGACGCCGGCGTGGGGATGGAGGCCCGCGCCCAGGAGACGGTCCGGGCGCTCCGGGCGCTCGCGCCCGGGGCGAAGCGGGTGGTGGCGCTGCACGGCCCCGGCGCGGGCCAGGCCGTGGC
>DATIUR010000137.1:0-11272 GCA_035466675.1 Anaeromyxobacteraceae bacterium
AGCTCGCGGGCCATGGTGCGGATGACCTGGAGCTGCTGGAAGTCCTTCTCGCCGAAGACCGCGACGTGCGGCCGGGTCAGGTTGAAGAGCTTCGCCACCACCGTGGCGACGCCGCGGCGGTCCGCGCCGAGGCGCGGCGCATCCTCGAGACGTCGGTCGACCGGGTCGACTACGTCGAGGTGGTCCACCCCGAGACGCTGGCCCGGGTGGAGCGGGCCGAGCCCGGGAGCGTCGTGCTCGTGGCCGCCTTCGTGGGGAAGACGCGCCTCATCGACAACGCCCGGCTGCCATGAGCGCGAGGAGGGCAGCGGCCCGGGGCCCCGCGGAGGGCGTGAAGGTGGTGGCCACCAACCGGCGCGCCCGCTTCGACTTCGAGATCGAGGACGTCGAGGAGGCGGGCCTCGCCCTCACCGGCAGCGAGGTGAAGTCGCTCCGGGCCGGCAACGTCAACCTCTCCGACGCCTACGCCCAGCCGCGCGGCGCCGAGATCTTCCTCGTGAACTGCCGGATCGGCGAGTACCGGGAGGCCGGCCCGTTCGGCCACGTTCCGCTCCGCGACCGCAAGCTCCTCCTCCACCGCGCCCAGATCGACCGCCTGCGCGGGAAGATCGAGCAGCGCGGGTACACGCTCGTGCCGCTGCGCGTCTACTTCAAGGAGGGGTGGGCCAAGGTGGAGCTGGGCCTGGCCCGGGGACGGGCCCGGGCGGACCGGCGCGACGCCATCGCCGAGCGCGAGACCCGGCGGGAGATCGACCGGGCCATGGCCCGGCGGCGCCGGAGGTAGCCGGCCAGCGGGCCGCACGCCCGGGCCGGGATCCTGGCCGCCCCCTCGGGGGACTCGATCGGGGCCCGCTATCGGCCCCCGCGCGGCCTCTGCTACCGTCGAGAGCGCCCGTGTTCGACCGCATCGTCCTGGAGCGCGACCTCGTCGACTGCCGAGGGGAGGTCCTCGGCCGGCGCGGTCTCGTGGTCTCGCGACAGACCGTGGCGGAGGCGGCGGCGCGGGCGCCGGTCCTCCCGCGCCGGCGGCTCGAGGAGTCGCCGCTGCGCGGCGACGTGGCGGCCGCGCTCGACGAGCCGGTTCACGCGAGCCTGTTCGCCTCGCCGTCCGTGCGCGCCTCGGTCCAGAGGGCGCTCCTGGCGGTGGAGCTGCCCGACGCGCTCCTCGAGGAGCTCTCGGCCCTGCGGCGGGGCGCGAGCCGGCTCTACGAGCACGCCCTGGCCACCGCCGCCGTCGCCGCGCGCATGTCGCTCGCCGCGGCCGGGCCCGCGAAGGGGATCCCGGAGCTGGCCGCGGCGGCCCTGCTGCACGACCTGGGCATGCGCCACCTGCCGCCGCACCTGCTCGAGAACCGCGATCGACTCACCCGCGCCGAGTCGACCGCGGTGGCGGCCCACCCGCTGCTCGGGGCCTATCACCTGGCGGCGGTGCTCGGCGACCACCCGGCGGTGGCCGCCGCCGAGGGCCACCACTGGAGGTGCGGGCAGGGGTACCCCACCCTCCGGTCGCCCCCGCCGCGGTCGGTGGAGGTGGTCGCCGTCGCCTCGAGCTTCGCCGCGCTCACGCAGCCGCGCCCCTTCCGGTCGGGCGTCTACGGCGCGCGGGCGGCGGCCGACGTGCTGGTGGGGGAGGCGACCCTCGGGCACGCCGACGTGGTCACCGTGAAGCTTCTCGTCCACGCGCTGCGCGGGGGGGCGGGTCCGGTGCAGCAGGTCCGGTTCGCCCAGGAGCGGCCCGGCCAGGCGCCCTCGGTGAACCGGCACACCCGCGTCAGCGCGCCGGAGCGGAGCCCGGTGTAGCCGATCCCCCGAGCCCGCAGACCCGCCGCAGCGTCTCCCAGCTGTAGATGCCGGTCGAGTGGCCGTCGGACCACCGGACCTGGATGGCGTAGTTGCCCACCGCGGAGATCTCGACCGGCCGGATGTCGTCGGGGATGGTGCTCGGGTCGAGGATCTTCCGCCCGGTCCCCTCCTCCACGCACTCCGCGCACGGGCAGGCGTCGCGCAGGGCCTTGGCCGCGAGGATCACCTCCGGCCCGCCTGGCCAGACGATCCGGATCTCGTTCCCGCCCGTGACGTCGATGGACTCCGGCGGCTCCGGCGGCGGCTCGGGGGCGGGCAGGCGGTCGAGGAAACCCATGGCGACGCTTGCATGTCGCGGAACGCGCGCCGGGTCAAGCCGAACGCGCCAGGGCGGCCACCAGGCGGGACTGGTCCTCGAGCGGCGCGGTGCAGGGCGGGCCCTCGGACGCGTACAGCTCCGTCGAGCCGAGGTCCTGGGCGACGCGGAGGACGGCCGAGGAGCGGGTCCCGTAGACGGGCTCGCCGTGGATGCAGGTCTCCGCGCCGCCCGGCGCGGCGTCGGCGTGGAGCGAGAGCAGCTCCCGCAGGCGGGCCGGGGTGGGGTCGAGCGGCCAGCGGGCGCGCAGGAGGTCGCCGCGCGGGCAGCGGCCGGAGGGGGACCGCTCGGTCACCACGTGGAGGCCCGGCCCGAGCGCCTCCCAGGCGGCCGACTCGCCGTCCCACCGCCACAGGAAGGCCGAGGCGCCGTCGGCCACCACCAGGTGGAACGGGTTGAAGGCGTCGGCGGCCAGCGGCGCGAGCGCCTCGCGGGCGGCCGCCGCCGTGGGGCGGGCGAGGGCGAGCCCGACCAGGTGGCCGCGGCTGCGGCGCGCCGGGTCCGGAACCCAGGCGGCCGGGGCGTGGAAGTTCGTCACCGCGGCGAAGAGCCCGCGGGCGGAGAGCCCGATCCAGGTGCCGCCGGCGAGGGCGTCGCGAGGCGCCGCGTACCGCGGGGCGCCGGGCGCGTCGCGGAGCGCCCAGCCCTCGGCCGGACGGGAGAGCCGCTCGTCCCGGTTGGCCGCGACGACGAGCGGCCAGCGGCGGTCGGTCCGGACGGCGACGGCGAGCGTGCACACGCCCGGGATGGTAACGCGGCCGCGCGCCGCCCGCGCTACCTCGCGCCCAGCCTGCGCGCGGTCCGGACCCGATCGAGCAGGAGGTCCCGCTGCAGGACGAGGGGCCGGGGCAGGGTCTTGCCCAGCTTCTCGAACCACTCGTCGAGCGAGGCGAGCTCCTGCTCCCACTCGGCCAGGTCCACCCGCATGGCGGCCTTGGCGTCCTCGAGGGGCAGGTCGAGGCCGGAGAGGTTCAGGTCCTCGGCGCGCGGGATCCAGCCGAGCAGGGTCTCCTCGGCGCCGACGTGGCCGTGCGAGCGGTCGAGGACCCACTTCAGCACGCGCATGTTCTCGCCGTACCCCGGCCAGAGGAACTTCCCCTCCGCGTTCTTCCGGAACCAGTTCGCCATGAAGATCTTGGGCGGGTTGGGGATCCGGCTCTGCATCTCGAGCCAGTGCTGCAGGTAGCTCCCCATGTCGTACCCGGCGAAGGGGAGCATGGCCATCGGGTCGCGCCGCACCACGCCCACCGCGCCGGCCTGGGCGGCGGTCGTCTCCGAGCCGAGCGTCGAGGCGAGGAAGACGCCGTGGGTCCAGTTGAACGACTGGAGCACGAGCGGCATGGTGCTCGAGCGCCGCCCCCCGAAGATGAGGGCCGAGATGGGCACGCCCTTCGGGTCGTGCGCGAAGCGGGAGAGGGCCGGGTTGTTGACCATGGGAGCCGTGAAGCGGCTGTTCGGGTGGGCCGCCTTCTCGCTCGACCCGCGCCGCCAGGGCTGGCCCTTCCAGTCGATCATCTCGGCCGGGGGCTGGTCGTCCTTGCCCTCCCACCAGACGTCGCCGCCGGCGGTGCGCGCCACGTTGGTGAAGAGCGTGTCCCTCTCGATGGAGCGCATCGCGTTCGGGTTGGTCTTCTCGTTCGTGCCGGGGACCACCCCGAAGTAGCCGTATTCCGGGTTCACCGCCCAGAGCTGGCCGCCGTCGCCGACCCGCAGCCAGGCGATGTCGTCGCCCACGGTGCGGATGCGCCACCCCTCGAACGCCGCGGGCGGGATGAGCATGGCGAAGTTGGTCTTGCCGCAGGCGGAGGGGAAGGCGGCCGCCACGTAGGAGACCTCTCCCCGCGGGCTCTCCGCCTCGAGGATGAGCATGTGCTCCGCCAGCCACCCCTCCTGGCGGGCCAGGTAGCTGGCGATGCGGAGGGCCAGGCACTTCTTGCCCAGGAGCGCGTTCCCGCCGTAGCCCGACCCCACCGACCAGATGGTGTTGTCCTGGGGGAAGTGGCAGATGAAGCGCTTCTCCGGGTCGCAGTCGCGCACCGAGTGGAGCCCGCGGTTGAACTCGTTCGAGCCGCCCAGCCGCTCCAGGGCCACCTTCCCCAGCCGCGTCATGATGCCCATCGAGATGGCCACGTAGACGGAGTCGGTCAGCTCCACGCCGACCTTGGCGGCGGGCGAGTCGGCCGGACCCATGACGTAGGGCAGCACGTACATGGTGCGGCCCTTCATCGACCCCTCGAACAGGCCGCCCAGCTTCCGGTAGGCCTCCTTCGGCTCCATCCAGTTGTTGGTCGGCCCCGCCTCCTCCTTGGTGGGCGTGCAGACGAAGGTGAGGTGCTCGACGCGCGCGACGTCGTTGGGGTTGGAGTGGTGGAAGTAGCAGCCGGGCCACTTCTTCGGGTCGAGCGGGAGGAAGACCTTCTGGGCCACCGCCTCCCCGAGCAAACGCTGCCGCTCGGCCTCGCTGCCGTCGCACCAGACGACGCGGTCGGGCTTGCAGAGCTTGGCCATCTCATCGACCCAGCCGATCAGGTGGGCGTTGTCCGTTGGGGCGGTCGGCATGCGGAAGACCCTCGTGTCCTGAGCGGATCCGGTGGATCCGGTTGACCCGGGCGGCGCTGGAGAGCCGCACAAGCTAGCGCACCCGTCGCGCGGCGTCGAGCCCCGCCGGGGTGAGGCCGGCTCACTTCCGCTCGAGCTTCTGCCTGAGCAGATCGCCCAGCGTCCCGAACCCCTGGCCGCCGCGGCTCCCCGAGGTCCCCCGGAGGTACTCGTCGGCCTCGCGCCGCTCGGCCGCGTCCTGCGCCGCGGTCCGGGAGAGCCGGATGCGGCCCCGCTCGTCGATGGCCGCGACCAGCGCCGCGAAGGTGTCCCCGACCTTGAAGGCCCTCCTGAGGTCGGACCCGCGCGGCGTTCCGGTCTCGCTCGCGGGCACGAGGCCGCGGCCTCCGGCGAACCGGGCGAAGAGCCCGAACGTCTCGATCTTCTCGACGCTCACCTCGACCACGTCGCCCACCTTGGGCGGCGGGGGCGGGGCGGGGCGGGGCGGCGCCCCGGCCGGCTCGGGCCGGGGCGAGAGCGCCTTCACCGAGAGCGCGATGCGCTCGCCCTTCTTCGCGTCCTCCTCGATCCGCAGCACCTGGACCTGCACGGGGTCCCCGGGCCGGAGCAGGTCCTGCGGCCGCGAGACCCGGTCCCATGCCAGCTCGGAGACGTGGACCAGGCCCTCGAGCCCGCCCACGTCGACGAACGCGCCGAAGTCCTGCACGCTCGTGACCACGCCGTCGAGCACGGCGCCCGGGGCGAGCTTCTCCCGCGTGGCCTTGGCCCGCTCGGCGCGCTCCTCCTCGAGCAGGGCCCGGCGGGAGAGCACCACGTCGCGCGCGTCGGCGCGCTGGACGCGGAAGGCGAGCTTCTGGCCGACGAAGGAGGCCGGGTCGCTCACGAACCTGAGGTCGATCTGCGAGACCGGGCAGAAGGCGCGGACGCCGTGCACCTCCACCTCGAGGCCGCCCTTGTTGGCCGCCTTCACGACCCCCTCGACCGGAAGGCCGGCCCGGGCCGCCTCGGCCAGCGACTCGCGGGCGTGATCGCGAGGGGTCCTCCCGTGGCCGCGCGAGACGATCACGCCCCGGTCCCCGGTCTTGACCACCACCGCGTCGACGACGTCGCCCACCCGGGCGGTGACGTTCCCGTCGGCGTCCGCCAGCTCGGCCACGTCGATCATGGCCTCCGCCACGCCCGAGCCCAGCTCCAGGAAGGCGACGTCGTGCCCGAGCTGGATGATCTTGCCGGCCACCTTGTCGCCCACCTGGTGGCGGCGCCGCGGCGCGGTCTCCGCCTCCGCGCCGGCCAGCATGTCGGCGAAGCTCCCCTCGTCGGGGACGGGGACGTCCGGCAGCGGCGGCGGCTCGGCGGGAGCCCCCCTCTCGGCCCGCGGCGGGCGATCCGGCCGGGGAGGGTCCCCGCGCCGGTCGCGTTCCCGTCTGGCCTCCCGTCCGCCGCGCTCGGGCCGGTACGAGGGGCTGGAGCGGTCCCGCGCCGGGCGCGGAGGGGCGGGCGAGGGCTGGCCCGGAGGGGCGGGCGCGGGCGGACGCGCCCCGGCGGCCTTCTCCTCCGCGAGCCGCTGCCAGAGAGGGCGGCGGTCGTCCGGCGGCGGCCTCCGCGGGTCGGCCTCCAGCTTCTCGACGACCGGCGCCTCGATCTTCGAACCCGGGGGAGGCGGCTTCAGGTGACCCTTGCGGATCACCACGGGGCCGCCGTCGGTCTTCCTCTCGCGGGCCATCGAGCAACGCTTCATAGCACGGGGAGGGGGTTTCGGCGTATGAGACCGGGGATGGCAGATCGGCGCGTCGCGGTGTTCGTCTCCCACGGGGACGAGACCAGCCTCCGCCTGGCGGGGTCGTGCGCGATGGCCGCCGCGGCGGCGGGGGACCGGGTGGACGTCTACCTGTTCGGCGCGGCCGTCCCGGCGGTGGTGGCCGCCGAGGGCGCCCATCGCGACGAGCCGGGAGCGCTCCTGCACGAGGCCCGGCGGTCGGGAGGGTGCCGCCTGGTCGCCTGCAGCGCCAGCCTGGTGGCCGGGCGGGTGGACCCGGCCGCGGCCGACCGGGCCCTCGACGCCGTGGTGGGATGGCCCACCGTGCTCGAGTGGAGCCGCGGCGTGGTGGACCGGTTCCACTTCTGAACGGCGGGGGCCGCCTCGCTCGAGGCGGCCCCCGGGTTCACGCGGCTCTCGACGGGACGGCTAGGCGATCTTCCGGCCGCCCTCCGCCGCCCACTTCTCCAGCATCTCGGTGGTGACCGACTTCGGCCGCTCGATGGCGTAGCCGAGGCCGCGGTCCCAGACCAGGTTGGCGAGCACGCCCAGGGCGCGGCCGATGCCGAAGAGGACCGTGTAGAAGTCCCACTCCCGCACGCCGTAGTGCCACTGGATGCAGCCCGAGTGCGCGTCCACGTTCGGCCAGGGGTTCTTGGTCTTGCCGTGCTCGGTGAGCACGCCCGGGGCGACCTCGTAGATCATGTTCACGTACTGGAAGGTGAGGTCGTTGGGCAGGTGCTTCTTGGCGAACTCGTTCTGCGCCACGAAGCGCGGGTCGGTCTTGCGGAGCACCGCGTGGCCGTAGCCCGGGATCACCTGGCCGCCGTTGAGCGTGTCCCACAGGAACTGCTTCATCTGCTCCTTGGTGGGCACGGCGTTGTTCAGCTTCTTCATCACGCCCTGGATCCAGCCCAGCACCTCCTGGTTGGCGAGGCCGTGCAGCGGGCCGGCCAGGCCGTTGATGCCGGCCGAGTAGGCGTAGAACGCGTCCGAGAGCGCCGAGGCGACGAGGTGCGCGGTGTGGGCCGAGACGTTCCCCGACTCGTGGTCCGAGTGGAGGATGAAGTACATGCGGGCCACGTCGTCGTACGGCTTCACCTGCCCGATCATGTGGGCGAAGTTGCCGCCCCAGTCGAGCTTGGGATCGGCCGGGATGATGGTGTCGCCCTTGTACTTCATCCGGTAGATGTAGGCGGCGATGGTGGGGAGCCGGGCGAGGAGCGTCATGGAGTCCTCGTACATCGGATCCCACATGTCGTTCTTCTGGAGGGTCCCCTCGCCGTAGCGCTTCGCGAAGACCGAGTCGCGCTGCATGGAGAGGATCGCCGCCGAGAACATCGTCATGGGATGGGTGTCGCGGGGCAGCGCGCGGAGCACGTCGTAGACGTAGGCCGGCACCTGCTCGCGGCTCTTCCAGTCCGCCGCCACCTCGGCCGCCTGCTGCTTGTTCGGCACGTCCCCGGTGAGCAGGAAGTAGAAGAAGCTCTCCACGGTGGGCATCTCGCAGCCCGGCACCACGTGCTCCTTGAGGGCCGCGAAGGTCTCCGGGATGGTCTTCTGCCGGAACCGGATGCCCTCCTGCGGGTCGAGATAGGAGATGTCGGTGACGAGGGAGCGCACGTCGCGCGCGCCGCCGATGGCCTGGCTGATCGTGACCTTGTCGATCACGACTTCGCCGAACTCCTTGTTGAGCTTGGTGGTGCGAGGACGGAACGCCTCGATCTTCTGCTTCAAGGTCTGCTTGAGCTGGGACTCAGCCATGTGGACACTCCACCTGCATAGGTTTGGGGGCACTGCTGCGCGGGACGACGCGAGAGCCGTTGAACCGAGGGCCGGAATCCTACCCGTGCCGACCTGCCGAGGGCAAACGAGATCGCACGTAAGTCGTGGAGCCGGCAGGTCTATTTACGATCGCGCCGCCTCCGCCGACGCGGCGCGTCCAGGCCGGGACGGAGCTCCTCGCGCACCGGACATCCCGGATTCGCACCCGATTTGGCGCGACGCGGCAACCCGCCGCAGGACCCTCCCGCAGCGGATCGACGCCGCCGGCGCCCGCAGCGGCCGATCGTCTCAGCGGCGCTGGCCGGCGGCGAGCGCCGCCGCGATCTCCGAGGCGAGCGAGCCGCGGGGCCGCGGCGCCTGCGCGTCGAGCGCCGGCCCCGTCGCCGCGGGCGCCTGCGCGGAGTCGGGCGCCAGGGAGGGCTCCTCGATTCCTGCAGACCCCCTGCGGCGCCGCGGCTCGGCCCCCGAAGAGGAGCGGCAGCTCTTGCACCAGGGCTGGTTGCGGATGGCGCCGTCCGCCATGCGGCGCAGCCCGAACTGCGCGAGCGGCCGCATCTTCTGGCACTTCAGGCACATGAGCGTGATGAACACCTCGTTGCCGTCGGCGTCGTAGACCGACGACCGGCGGCGGCGGGGCTTCGCGGGAGCGGCGGGATCGCGCGGCCGCCTCGCGGCGGGCCTGGCCAGCTCGCCGTTCGCGATCGCGGTCGCGACCATGACCTTCACGGCCATCGCTTCGGACCTCCGGGGTGACGGTGCCGGGCCTGCCCGAGCGGGCGGCCGACGCCGGTCAACCTAGGGGACGGGTCTGACAGGGAGGCTAGACCCGCACCCCGAGCGCCAGCAGCACCTGCAGGATCCCCACCAGGGCCACCACCGTGGAGGCCGCCACGGTGTTCTTCCCGCTCGCCCGGAGCCAGATCATCACGCCGGGCACGGCCAGGCACAGGCCGAGCACCAGCCTGAGCGGGATCCCGGCCACGGAGAGGTGGAGGAGACCGAGCGCCATGGCCACCTCGAGGCCGCTCGCGATGAGCGCGATGACGGCCAGGATGCGGCTCGCCGATCCGACGAAGAGGGCGATCGAGCCCGCCAGGGCGGCGATCGCGAGGGCGGTGTGCACGTTCATCACGCCCAGTTCTATCCGATCCGGGGCGCCGCGGGAACGGCCCCCCGCGTCAAGGGCGCGTCAGGATCTGGCGGAGAACGTAGGGGAGGATGCCACCGTGTCGCCAGTACTGGACCTCGATGGGGGTGTCCACCCGCACGGTCACCTCCACCTCCTCGGTCGCGCCGCCCGCGCGCCGCAGGAGGAGCCGCGCCCTCTGGCGGGGCCTCGGCTCGGGGCCGATCCCGGCGAGGTCGAGCGTCTCGGTGCCGTCGAGGCGGAGCGTCTCGGCGGAGACGCCCTCCGGCAGCTGGCAGGGGAGGATGCCCATCCCCACCAGGTTGGAGCGGTGGATCCGCTCGAAGGAACGGGCCACCACCAGCCGCACGCCCAGCAGCGCCGGCCCCTTGGCGGCCCAGTCCCGCGACGACCCGGAGCCGTACTCGTGCCCGGCCACCACCGCGAGCAGGACGCCCTCCCGGGCGTACTCGAGCGACGCCTCGTGGATCGACATCCGGCGGCCCGAGGGCTGGTGCACCGTCAGGCCCCCCTCGGTTCCCGGCACGAGCAGGTTCCTGATGCGGACGTTGGCGAAGGTGCCGCGCACCATCACGTGGTGGTTGCCGCGGCGCGAGCCGTAGCTGTTGAAGTCCGCCGGCGAGACGCCCAAGGACCGGAGGTACTGGCCGGCCGGCGAGGAGGGGGCGATCGACCCGGCCGGGCTGATGTGGTCGGTGGTGACCGAGTCGCCGAAGACCGCCAGCAGCCGCGCCCCGCGGATCTCCGCGGGGGGGCGTGGGTTCGCCTCGAAGGGCGTGAAGTACGGCGGCTCCTGGACGTAGGTGGACTCGGGGTCCCAGGCGTAGACCTTGCCGCCCCGGACCGGCAGCTCGTTCCACCTCCGGTTCTGGTCGAAGGAGGCGTAGTTCCGCCGGTACTCCTCCGGGTCCTCCGCCAGGGCGCGCAGGGCCTCCACCTCGGCGGCGGTGGGCCACACGTCGCGCAGGAAGACCTCCCGCCCGTCCTTCCCGCGGCCGAGCGGCTCGCGCTCGAGGTCCACGTCCACGCTCCCGGCGATGGCGAAGGCCACCACCAGCGGCGGGCTCATGAGGAAGTTCGCCTTCACGCCCGGGTGCACCCGGGCCTCGAAGTTCCGGTTGCCGGAGAGGACCGACGCGACCACCAGGTCGTTCTCCGCCACGAGCCGCTCGAGCCGCGCGTCGAGGGGGCCCGAGTTCCCGATGCAGGTGGTGCAGCCGTAGCCGACCGTCTGGAAGCCGAGCGCGTCGAGGTCCTTCTGGAGCCCGGTCCTCTCGAGGTACCGCGACACGACGCGCGAGCCCGGGGCGAGCGAGGTCTTGACCGAGGGCTTCACCGACAGGCCGCGCGCCACGGCCTTGCGGGCGACGAGCCCCGCCGCCAGCATGACGCCGGGGTTGGAGGTGTTGGTGCAGGAGGTGATGGCGGCGATGACCACGTCGCCGTGGCCGAGCTCGAGATCGCCGTCCCGGGCGCGGCGGGAGGCCTCGGCGGCGGGCTTGCCGTACCCGGTCGCGTCGGCGCGGCCGAGCAGCTCCCGGAACCGGCCCTTCAGGGCGGGAAGGTCGATCCGGTCCTGCGGCCGCTTCGGGCCGGCCACGGACGGCACCACCGACCCGAGGTCGAGCTCGATCACCTCGGAGTAGTCCACCTCGCCGCGGCGGGGGATCCCGAGCAGGCCCTGGGCGCGGAGGTAGGCCTCGGCGGCCGCCACCGCCGCGGGCGGCCGGCCGGTCCGGGAGAGGTACTCGATCGACCGCCGGTCCGGGGGGAAGAAGCCGACCGTGGCGCCGTACTCCGGCGACATGTTGGCGAGGGTGGCCCGCTCGGCCACCGGAAGGCTGGC